>JADZAN010000033.1 GCA_020852815.1 Gemmatimonadaceae bacterium
CCGCCTTGATCTTCGGCACGTCCGCCGTCGCGGGAGAACTGCCGTAGAACACCACGCCCGCAGCCAGATCCGGCAGCTGCGTGGCCAGGAAATTGACCACGCCGCCGCCGTAGCAGAAGCCCACGGCACCGTACCGGCCGCTGCATTCGGGCCGCGCCTTGAGCCAGGCCGCGCCGGCGATGAAGTCTTCACGCGTCTTGACCTGATCGAGCTTCGGGAACAGCTCGCGCGCCTTATCTTCGTCGCCGGGATAGCCCCCCAGCGGGAACAGAGCGTCGGGCGCGAAGGCCACGAAGTTGTCGAGTGCCAGGCGGCGCGCGATGTCTTCGATGTGCGGGTTGAGGCCGCGGTTCTCGTGAATCACAAGGACGCCGGGTGCCCGCCCCTTGGCACCGGCGGGACGCGCGAAGTAGCCGCGCATGGTCCCGTAACCGTTAGGCGACGGGTACTCGAGGTACTCCTGCTCGATGCGCGCATCGTCGGGCTTCACGACCTGCGCCTCGAGGAACCGTGGGCTCAGCTGCTCCAGGAGCATGGCGGCGGTCACGCCACCGACGGCGAACTTCGAGGCGCGATCGAGGAAGGTGCGGCGATCGATCCCGCCGTGGACGTACGCATCGAACAGGATGAGGAGCTCCTGGTCGAAGTCGTGCGCAGTCTTGCGCTCCATCGGTCGCTCTCCTGCCGGAGGGGTTGGGCGTCGTCCCGTTACCGGGGGGACGGCGGTTTCAGAGTGCAGCGTGATCGGTGAAGTCGCCAGCACTCTCGCCCGTTCCCGACGCCGGCGACTCGCGGTCGCCTCCCCAAGCTCTCTTCCGCGCGTAGATTGGCTCCCGACCTTCACCGGAGTGCACGCCGGGTGTTCCTGCAGAATCCGAAGTCGCAAACCCAATACGACGTCATCGTGGTCGGCTCGGGGGCCGGCGGCGGGATGGCCGCCTACCAGCTCGGCATTGCCGGGCTCAAGGTCCTCGTACTCGAGGCGGGACGCCGCTACGACCCGCAGGTCGAGACGCCGATGTTCAACCTCCCGCGCCAGGCGCCGTTGCGCGGTGCAGGGTCGAAGGAAAAGCCGTTCGGCTTCTACGACGCCACGGTCGACGGCGGGTGGGAGGTGCCGGGCGAGCCGTACACGACGGCGCCGGGCTCCGACTTCATGTGGTGGCGCGCCCGCATGCTCGGCGGGCGCACGAACCACTGGGGGCGCATCTCGCTTCGCATGGGCGAGTACGACTTCAAGCCGAAGTCGCGCGATGGGCTCGGCGCCGACTGGCCCATCTCCTATGCCGACCTCGCACCGTACTACGACAAGACGGAGATGCTGGTGGGGGTGTATGGCGGCGATGACGACCTGGAGAACACGCCGCGCTCGTCACCTGGCGTGCTGATGCCGCCGCCCAGGCCGCGCGCCACGGAGCTGCTCGCCAGGAAGGCGTGCGATCCGATGGGGATCCCGGTGATTCCGGCGCACCTGGCGATCATGACGCAGCGGCAGGACGCCGACACGCTGCCCAGGAAGATCCATCCCGACAACCCGCTGGCGCAGAAGGTCCTGGCCGAGTCGATGCGGCAGCGGCAGGCGTGCTTCTGGGCGACGCCGTGCGGCAATGGCTGCTCGATCCGCGCCAACTTCCAGTCGACGACGGTGCTCATTCCGCCGGCGCTGGCCACGGGGAACGTGGACATCATCCCCGACGCGATGGTGCGCGAGGTGACGGTGGACAACACGGGGAAAGCGACCGGCGTTTCCTACGTCGACAAGCGCACGCGCACCGACCATCACGTCCAGGCGCGCGTGGTGGTGCTGGCGGCGAGCGCCGCCGAGACGGCGCGCATCCTCCTCAACTCGCGCTCGAACCAGTTTCCCAACGGGCTCTCGAACTCGAGCGGGTTGGTGGGGAAGTACCTGATGGACACGGTGGGGGCGGGGATCGGCGGGCAGATCCCGGCGCTGGAGAACACGCCGCCGCACAACCAGGACGGCGCCAGCGGGATGCACATGTACATGCCGTGGTGGCTGTACAAGGAGCAGAAGCGCGGCAAGCTCGGCTTCGCGCGCGGCTACCACATCGAGTTCGGCGGTGGGCGGTCGATGCCCGGGTCGGGCGCTTTTGGTGGTTTGGGGAACCTCACCGAGGGGGCGTACGGGAAGAAGTACAAGGAGGCAGCACGTCGCTACTACGGCTCGTGGATGTGGTTCGACGGGCGCGGCGAGATGATTCCCAACGAGGATTGCTACTGCGAGCTGGATCCGGACGTGGTGGACCAGTGGGGGATCCCGGTGTTGCGCTTCCACTGGAAGTTCAGCGACCACGAGACGCGCCAGGCGGCGCACATGGTGAAGACCTTCGCCCAGATCATCGAGCAGATGGGGGGGAAGGTGAACGGGAAGGTGGAGACCGATGGGGCGAAGGTGATTGCCAAGGGTGGGCAGATCATCCATGAAGTGGGGACGTGCCGGATGGGGACATCGCCGCGCGACTCGGTCCTCAACGAGTGGTGCCAGTCGTGGGACGTGAAGAACCTGTTTGTCACCGACGGGGCGCCGTTCGTGTCGAACGCGGACAAGAACCCGACGTTGTCGATCCTCGCGCTGGCGTGGCGCACGTGCGATCACATTGTCGGCCAACTGAAGACGCGGAGCATCGGATGAGCGAGCGCATGCCTGGCGAGGATTCGCCGGAACCGCAGGGAATTCTCACCGCGGGGGACGCCGCGCGCACCGAGGGGAGCGGCCGCGCGCCAGGGGGAGAGGGGAAGGGGATGGGGCGTCGGGCGGCGCTCAAGGTCCTGGCCTCGACGGCGGCGGCGCTGCCGGTGGTTGGGGCGGTGGCGGCGTGCGCCCCAGGGGAGAAGGGGGGCGAGGGCGGGGCGGCGGCCACGCCTGGTGCAGCTGGCGGTGTGCCCACGTCGACCGGGCGGCCGACTGTCGGGCCGCGCGGCACGCCGAGCGATCCCGACTTGCTCAACCCGAAGATCACGTGGGAGATGCAGCTGACGGCAGCGGAAATGGCGACGCTGACGGCACTGTGCGACATGATCATTCCCGCAGACGAGAAGTCCCCCTCGGCCTCGCAGGTCGGCGTCCCGGCGTACATCAACGAATACGTGAGCGCGCCGGCAGACTGGTACAAGAGAGCGCTGGTACAGGTACGCGGCGGGCTGGCGTGGATCAACGTCGAGAGCACGAAGCGCTTCGGCAAGGCGTTTCATGAAATCACCGATGTGGAACGCACCGCCATCTGCGACGACATCTGCTACGCCGCCAAGGCGAAGCCGGCCTTCAAGCAGGCGGCGAAGTTCTTCGACCGCGTGCGCGACCTCACGGCGGAAGGGTTCTACACGACCGACGCCGGGATGAAGGACATTGGCTACGTGGGCAATGTGGCGCTCGCGACGTTCGACGGTCCGCCGCCTGAGGTGATGAGGCACCTCGGGCTGGCCTGACGGCGTCGTGTCGCGAGGGGAATCTCACGACGGATAGGCGGACACCCCCCGATTGTCGGTTCGGGGGGTGTTTGCACATTCTGGGCGAGATCGCCGGCGACGTCAGCGACTCGAGCGACGTCGGCGCGCGGGGACATCGCGGCTCTCGTTGGGACCGTCGCGAAGGAGAGAAAACCGATGAGAACGCATCTCTCGTCAGCTGCATCGTTGCCCGGTCGCGCGCGCGCCGCAACGGCGCGCCTTCCACTGGTGGCATTGGCGGCCCTCGCGTGGGCGCACCCTGTGCAGCTGCCGGCCCAGGCGCTCTCGACGCTCGAGGGACGGGTGACGTCGAACACGGGCTCGCCGCTCGCGGGTGTCGCGCTCTATCTGACCTCGGCGGTGCATGCGACGCGGGGGACAACGAGCGACGCAGACGGACGATTCCGGTTCGATTCGCTCGCGGTGGGACGCTACTCGCTCCGCGCCCGTCGCGTCGGCTACGAGGCGTGGAACGGCGACGTCGACGTGAAGCCGTCGGGAACAGCCGCGATGGAGATCTCGCTCGTTATTGCCCCGATGAACATCGAGCATGTCTCGATCGGTCCTGCGTGGCAGGCACTTCCGAGGCACCACACCGTCGCGCAACAGCCGCAGGGTGTCACGCACGCACCCGACGTGGCCGGCGGTATCGTCTACGCCGGCACCAAGAACGAAGTCGTGCAGGTGGCGGGGATGGCGGCCAACCTCGCGGAGAAGTCGGCTCGGCAGATCTTCGCTCGCGTCCCCGGCGTCTTCGTGTATGACATGGACGGCACGGGGAACCAGGTGAACATCTCCACGCGAGGGCTCGATGCGCACCGCTCATGGGAGCTCAACGTGCGCCAGGACGGTGTGCTCCTCAACTCCGACCTCTACGGTTATCCGGCCAGTCACTACTCGCCGCCGATGGAGGCCATCGAGCGGCTCGAGCTCACGCGCGGGACGGCGGCGCTGCAGTACGGAGCGCAGTTCGGCGGGTTGCTCAACTACGTCACCAAGGCGCCCCCGCCCGACCGACGCGCCGCCTTCGAGTCGATCAACAGCGCCGGCTCCTACGGGCTGCGCAGCACCTACAACAGCCTTGCCGGCACCGTGGGCGACTGGTCTTACACGGCCTACGCTAGCGGGCGATGGTCGGATGGCTATCGCACCAACGGGACGTCGAACGCCGACGCCGAGTACCTGGCGGTGCACTACGCCCCGCTGGGGAAGTACTTCTCGGTGAAGGGGCGGGTGGGGCACTCGCGCTACCTGTATCGCATCCCCGGGCCGCTCACCGACGCGCAGTTCGCCGCCGACCCGCGCCAGGCAACGCGGAGCCGCAACTATTACAGCCCCAACATCACCGTCCCCTCACTGGTGGTCGCGTGGGGCGACAGCGACTGGACGCGCGTGACGACCACTGTCTCGGGCGTCTTTGGCCCGCGCAACAGCGTGCAGTACTTGGGCTTTGCCAACCAGCCGGATGCGCCCGACGCCTCGGGTGCCTTCGCGCCGCGCCAGGTGGACATCGACAACTTCCAGTCGGTGACGACCGAGACGCGGGTGACGCATACGTGGTGGTGGCACGGGCGCACGCAGGTGCTGGCGGCGGGAATCGCCCTCTCCAGCAACCGGATGCGCCGTCAGCAGCAAGGAACCGGAACGCGCGGCGACGACTACGACCTCACCATCACGGCGGCCGGCTTCCAGCGCGATGTCACATATCGCACGGAGAACGGGGCCGTGTACGTGGAGAACCTCTTCCGCCTCAACAGCCGGTGGGACGTGATTCCCGGCCTCCGCACCGAAGTGGGACGCACGCGGCTGATGGGGCGCCTCGCCTACCATGACCCGGCGGATACCCCGCGGCAGATCGATCATCAGTACCCGCTCCTTGGGCTGCGCACGACCTACCGTGGGAAAGCAGGGATCGAGTGGTACGGCGGGTGGAGCCAGTCGTATCGCCCGCAGATCCTCAAGGACGTCCTCCCCAACTCGGCGCTGGAATACACCGACCCCGCGCTCAAGGACTCGCGCGGCTGGACCGCCGAGGCGGGGGGACGCGGGCGCTGGGGATCGCGGCTGCGCTACGACGTCTCGGCGTTCGAGATGCGCATCGGTGAGCGCTTCGGGACGGTGCGCCGAACGCAGGGGAGCGCGAACGTCCTGGTGCGCACCAACGTGGGCGATTCGCGCACGCGCGGGATCGAACTGGCCGGGGAGCTTGTCCTCTGGGAGGGAACGGGGGTGGCGCTGCGCGTGCATACGGCGTCGTCGTTCTACCAGGCGCGCTACACGTCGGGAACGGTCGTCGCGAGCGGCACGAACCGGAGCATCGTGGGGAACCGCGTGGAGAGCGTCCCCACGGTGATGAGCCGGAGCGGAATAGCGTTCGAGCAGGGGCGGCGCTCGCTGCAGCTCCTGGTGAGCTACGTGGGGGAGAGCTTTGCCGATGCGCTCAACACGCGCACTCCCACGGCGGATGGGGCGGTGGGGCTGGTCCCCGCCTATACGCTCACCGATGTCAACGCCGCCTTCGGCGTGACGCGCCACGCGCGCGTGCGCGTGGGGATCAACAACCTCCTCGACCGCGCGTACTTTACCAAGCGCCCGCAGTTCTACCCCGGCCCCGGCGTCTGGCCCAGCGATGGGCGCGGCGTGCAGGCGTCGCTCGAACTCTTCTACTGACCCAGTCCTCCCGGCTCCCATGACTCAGGCTATCGGACGTTTGTCTCGCCTTGCCCAATGCGCGATGCGTGGCGCGGCGGTTGCCGGCGTTGCCGTGCAGGCGGCGGCGACGATGGCAGCGCTGGCCGGCGCGGCGGTGATGGCGATGCCTAACGCCGCGGCGGCGCAGATCCCGGTCGCCGAGTACGCGACGCGGCGCGCCGCGCTCGCCGCGAAGCTCGATAGCGGCGTCGTCCTCGCCTTCGGTCGGCGCGAGCCGGTGAACCACTGGCCGCCCTTCTACCAGAACCCGCACTTCCGCTACCTCACCGGCTTCCTCGAGTCCAACGCGGCCTTCGTGATGGTGAAGCGTGGCGGCGCCGTCACGTCGACACTGTTCGTCGAGAAGCCCAACCCGCGTACCGCGCTCTATCTCGGCGATCGCAAGACGCCGCAGGAAGCGGCGAAGGAGTTGGGGCTGGCGGTGCGCTACACCGAGGACCTGCAGGCGGTCGCCGATTCACTCGCCCGGACGAGGCTCCCGTTCTATTCCATCGCCGACGCGCAGTCGGCGGAGTTCGAGGGGCGCGATACGCTCTCGTTCGGGCGCAACTTCGTCGCCGACTTCCAACTGCGGAATGCCGGCGTCAAGGTCGCCGACCTCACGCGCGCGGTGGAGCAATTGCGCGCCAGGAAGAGCGATGCCGAGCTGGCGATCATCACGCGAGCCGCCGAGATCTCGGCGAAGGCGCACGAGGAAGTGATGCGCACCATCCGCCCCGGGATGAAGGAGAGCGAGATCCAGGCGGTGATGGAGGCGACGTATCGCAAGCTGGGGGCCGATGGCCCGGGCTATACCTCGATTGTCGGCGCGGGTGGCAACTCGACCATCCTGCACTGGCCGGCGTCGTTCCGCGAGGCCAAGGGGGGCGAAGTCGTCCTGATGGACGTGGCGGCCTACTATGACGGCTACTCGGCCGACGTGACCCGCACGCTCCCCGTGGACGGGACCTACACGCCCGAAGCACGCACCGTGTACCAGATCGTCCTCGACGCGCAGAAGGCGGCGGAACGACAGGTCAGGCCCGGCGTGGCGCGGAATGTCCCGACGGATTCGGCGTACGTGGTGCTCAAGGCGGGGCTCACCTCGCTCAACCTCATCGAGTCGCCCACCGCCTCGTTTGATGCACCGCCCGGTTTGTGCCCGGGCGCGTGGGCCAACAAGGACGGGACGTGCCCGCAGTGGTACCTGTATATCTACCACGGCTTCATCCACGGGATTGGGCTGGACGTGCACGACCCGGGACAGTTCAGCAATGTGCCGCCGCACCAGTTCCAGGATGGCGACGCCTTCACCATCGAGCCCGGGCTCTACGTGCGGGAGAACGTCTTCAAGGATCTCCCCGACACGCCCCGCAACCGGGCGATGATCGCGCATGCCAAGGCCGCGGCCGTGAAGTACCGCAACACCGGCGTGCGCATCGAGGACGACTACATCCTGCAGAAGGGGAAACTGACGCGCATCTCGCTCGCGCCGCGCGAGATCAGCGAGATCGAGGCGTTGCGGAAGAAGGCCGTCGTGCAGTAGGCGGCATCACTTCTTCATCGCGAAGGTGAGCGTCGCCCACTTCGACTCGTAGTTCGCCTCGGCGTCGCCGGTGAGGCGGCGCATATCGATGAACTTGACGTAGTACGTCCCCGCGCGATCGAGCGGGATGCGGGCGATGCCCTGGGCGTCGGAGCGCACGTCGCGCTGCTTCACGCGCTGCTCGTCCGGGGTGCGTCCGCCGTACTGGACGAACTGGCGTGCGACCGGCTTGCCGTCGACGAGGATCTTCACGCCGAGCGTCGAACCGATCGTGAGGGCGTAGGGATTCTCGAGCGGGACGATCTCGGCCGGGTAGCCGAGGATCGTGGAAAAGCCCGTGTCTGGCGTGTCGCCCACCTGCACGAGCGCTTTCACGTGCTTGTGATAGCGCTCCTTCGACGGCTGGTTGATCGTCCCGTCCTTCTTTCGCGCCGCCAACTCGTCAGGCATCCCGTCGTCGGCCAGGTACTGGTTGAAGTCCTTGGGTGGGAGGGCGAGGACGCGTGGGCGGGTGGAGGTGCCGAGGACGTAGGTGCCGGCGGCGCCGGTGGCGAGGGTGAACGTGCTCGTGTCGCCCTGCACGCTCCACTGCGCCGTGTCGAGCTTGGCGCGACCCGCGGGAGAGGCGACCGCGACGTCGACGAGCCGGTCGCGATCGATCGAGTTCTCGCTCTTGCTGAAGGTCCCGTTGAGGAGGCGGACGAGGACCCGGCTATTGGGGCGCGCGAAGTGCGACGCCGGGCGCAGGAACATGTCGTGCGCCGCGAGGAGGCCGGCAGATGCAACGAGCGCGGCGGCGGCGGCGGCGGCGGCGAGCGCGGTGGCGCGGGCGAGGGTGCGCATTGGGGGAGAAGACGAGAGGACGAGAAGACGAGAAGACGAGGGGGTGGGGGCGCTGGCGGGTGCTGGTATTCGGGCTTTGGGAGGCGGGGCGAGGGGGCGGCTCGCGAGGGGGAGCGCTGGCGCGAGGGGGAGCGCTGGTGCGAGGGGGAGCGCTGGTGCGAGGGGGAGCGCTGGCGCGAGGAATCGCGAATGGTGCTCCGCGATTGCGGTCGCGTCCACCTCCCCAGCGAAAGCTGGGGCCCATTTGCCCCGGCGCCGTGCACCGGCCGATGCCGGTCACCGCCTCACTCCCCGCCCCTTCCCCAGCGAAAGCTGGGGCCCATTTGCCCGGCGTCGTGCACCGCCCGATGCCGGTCGCCGCCTCGCTCCCCACCCCTCCCCAGCGAAAGCTGGGGCCCATTTGCCCCGGCGTCGTGCACCGCGCGATGCCGGTCGCCGCCTCACTCCCCGCCCCCTCCCCAGCGAAAGCTGGGGCCCATTTGCCCCGGCGTCGTGCACCGCCCGATGCCGGTCGCCGCCTCACTCCCCGCCACCCCGAACCCCCCGCTCGCCTACCACTCGCGTGTGTTCGCTTCCGCACACCGCGTCCCATCCCCGAACGATCACGCCAGCGCGCCGGCCAAGCTGAAAGCTCCCAAAGCCCCGCAATCACAACAACTTCGACGCGATCGCCAACGGGTACGTCCCTTGCCTTGAACGCGATCGCCGCCCTGCCTCCTCCTAACCCGCTCACGCACCTCGCGCCCACCCCCGCCATGGGTACGCTCCTCACTGACCTTCGTTATGCGCTCCGTCAGGTGGCGCGCGCGCCGGGCTTCACGCTGGTGGCGGTCTTTACGCTCGCCTTGGGGATTGGCGCCAACTCGGCGCTCTTCACCGTCGCCGATTCGATCCTCCGGCGCCCGCGACCGGGAGTTGGGGAGTCGTCGATGCTCCTGTGGGTGGCGTCGACGTCGCGCGAGCGCTCGCGCCCGGTCGGTCTCTCGTTGCAGGTGGCGGAGCGGTTACGGCAGGAGGTGCCCCTCTTCGAGCGCGTGGTGACGGTGCGCGACCTCCCACTCTCGCTCGTGGGGAGCGGCGGCGAGCCGCGACGGGTAAAGGGGCAGGCGGTGAACGGGGGATACTTCACGCAGCTCCGGGCGGGGTTCGCGATGGGGCGCGGCTTCACGTCGGCGGAGGAGACGTCGCCGGCGCCGCAGCCGGTGGCGGTGCTCAACCACGCCACGTGGTCCACCGCCTTCGGGGGCGACCCGGCGATCGTGGGGAAGGCGATCACCGTGAATGGCCACATGCTCACGGTCGTTGGGGTAACGGCGCCCGGTTTCAATGGCGCCGAGCACGATGAAGAGGCGCGCGCGCTGTGGATGCCGAGCTCGATGATCGGGACGCTCCTCCCCGACTGGCAGTCGATGGTCGACGATCCCGCCAGCAGCAACTTCCGCGTCCTCGCACGGCTGCGCGGTCCCGGCGATCGCGCGCAGGCGGCGGCGGCCGTTGGGCGCATCGGCGCCGCGCTCGCCGTCGCCGATACGGCGCGCCCCGCGGGGTTCGCCTTGCAGCTGTACGACGCGTCGGCGGGGATCCCGGCCGGCGGGGAGACGCAGCTCCTGCCGCTCGCCGTCCTCGCGACCGCGGTGACGGGGCTCATCCTCCTCATCTGCTGCGCCAACGTCAGCAACCTGATGCTGGCCCGCGCGCTGGGACGCCGGCGCGAGATCGCCACGCGCCTGTCGATCGGGGCATCGCGCGCACGCGTGGTCCGGCAGCTGCTTGCCGAGTCGTTGCTCCTGGCGGTCATCGCGGGCGCGGCGGGGCTGCTCCTCGCCGCGTGGGGGGGCGACCTGGTGATCGCCAGCGTACTCCCGATCCCGCTCGACCTCTCGCTCGACGGGAGCGTGGTGGCGACGAGTGCCGCCCTCGCCCTGGGGACGACCGTGCTCGTCGGCCTCGCCCCGGCGCTGCACGCCACGCGCGATGGCGTGGCCACCGCATTGCGTGCAGCTGGCGGTGGCGCCTCGCGGCGCTCCCGGCTGCAAGGGATGCTCGTGGCGGCTCAGATCGCGCTCTCGCTCCTCCTCCTCACGACGTCGGGACTCTTCCTGCGCTCGCTCGACACGGCACAGCGTGTGGACGTGGGCTTCGATGCCAGCGATCGCATCCTCGCCGTCTCCGTCGATGCGAGGTTGCTGCAGTACGACAGCGCGCGCACCCGGCGTCTCGCCGACCAGGTGATCGAACGCGCCAGCGCGCTTCCCGGCGTGGAACGCGCGACGCTCACCACGCTCCTTCCTCTCACCGAATGGACGGGCGGGGGGATTCGCTCGCAGCGCGCGGAGGGGGCGCCGCTCACGGCGCCGCTGGTGGCCTCGATCTCGTCGGTACGCCCCGGATACTTCAGCACGCTCGGGATCGCGCTGGTGACCGGGCGCGACTTCGGTGCGGACGATGCGCCCGGCGCACCGCGTGTCGCCATCGTGAGCGAGTCGTTTGCCACGCGTGCCTTCGGCACCACCGACGTCCTCGGCGCGCGTGTGGGAGCGAGCGACGATCGCGCGACGTGGGCAACGATCATCGGGGTGTCGCGCGATGCCGTCGTACAGTCGTTGCAGGCGCCAAGTGTCCCCGCCGTGTACTTCGCACACCTGCAAGGGGGGAGCGCGACGATGACATTCCTGCTGCGGCGTCGCGATGCGAGCGCCGAGCCGCTGGCGCCGGCCATGCGCGACGTGTTGCACGACCTCGACCCCGCCCTCCCGATCTATCGCGTCGTGACCATGGCGCGCGTGCGCCAGGACGCCACGGCCGAGCAGCGCGCCGGTGCGGCCCTGCTGGCCGCCTTTGGGGGGTTGGCGCTGCTGCTGGCCGCGCTCGGCGTGCACGCCGTGATGACGTTCTCCGTTCGGCAGCGCTGGCGCGAGTTGGGCATTCGCGTCGCACTCGGCGCGTCGCGGCGTGCGGTTACCGCGCTGGTTCTGCGGCGCGGCATGCAGCTGGCGGCGATCGGCGTGGTGGCGGGCCTCGCACTGTCGCTCGGGGCGGCGCAGCTGCTGCGTTCGATGCTGTTCGGCATCGCGCCGACCGATGCCGTGACGTTCGTGCTGGTCACGCTGCTGCTCCTCGGCGTGGCCGTGCTCTCGAGTTGGTGGCCCGCGCGGCGGGCGGCGCGCGTGGACCCCGTCTCGGCGATGCGGAGCGAGTAGCGGGACGGGTTGCGGTCACATGGTCCCCAGCCTTGGCCGGGGCGTGGGTGCTCGGCTGCCCCCTCTTCCGCCACGATTAAGTTTCGCGAATGGCTCAGCTCCTCAACGCGTGGGCGTGGTTCGAAACGGTGGCACTCGTCATCATCGCGACGCCCTTCGCCGCCATCCTCTTTGCGCTCACCGCCCCGTTCGACAAGGGACGCTATGCCGCCGGGCGGTTCCTCCGGGTGCTGGCCGTCCTGTCGGTCAAGCTCAACCCGTTGTGGAAGTTCTCCGTGTCGGGGGTGAGGATCCGCGATCCGCGCCGCCCGTATGTCGCCGTCTCCAACCATGAGTCATACGCCGACATCTTCCTCATCTCGCACTTGCCGTGGGAGATGAAGTGGATGTCGAAGGAGACGATGTTCAGGATCCCCTGCTTCGGCTGGATGATGCGCATGGCGGGGGATATCGAAGTGGTGCGCGGCGACCGGAAGAGCGTGGTGCTGGCGATGCGCGCGGCGCGCGACCGACTGGGGAAGCGGGTAAGCGTGATGATGTTCCCGGAGGGGACTCGTTCGCGAGACGGGGAGCTCCTCCCGTTCAAGGACGGCGCCTTCCGCCTGGCGATCGAGACGCAGTCGCCGATCCTGCCGCTGGTCGTGGCCGGGACGCGGGGCTGCATGGCCAAGGGGACCTTCCGCTTTCAGTCGGCGCGGGCGCGGGTAAAGGTCCTCGCCCCGATCGACGTCGCGGGGCTCACGTTGGCCGACGTCGGCGCACTGCGCGATCGCACGCGCGCCCTGATCGCCGCCGCGCGCGTGGAGCTGGTGGCAGAGCTGGAGGGGTGATCGCCGGCGGCACAATTTGCCCATTTGGGGTCAGAGTCATCCAAGCATTTCCCGATGACCCCGACCCCGGACAACCGCCCGAGTAACCGCTAGCCGCAAGTAACCCCTTGTGGGGTAGCTGTTTACGACCCCGAAATTGGGGTCAGAGTCACCGAGAATTTGGTTCGCTGACTCTGACCCCAAACTGCCCGACCCCAAATTGCCCGACTAAGTCCACCCTTACTGCGCCACTCCCCCCGCCGCCAGCGCCGCCTTCACCGCCGCATACGCGTTCACGATCCCCCCGGTGCGCGATAGCTCGCCGAACCGGACCTTCTCCCCCTGCGTCCCGGGGCGAACGACCATCTCATCACCGTGCGGCGTCGCGGTCTCGACCAGGAGGCGCTTCACGTCGCCCGCGCTCAGCTTCGGGAAGTAGCTCATGAGCAGCGCCGCGACGCCGGCCACGACTGGGCTCGCCATGCTGGTCCCGCTCTCTCGCGCGAAGCCGCCGCCCGGCACTGTCGACAGGATGTCGACACCGGGGGCGAAGAGGTCGACCTGGGCCTTTCCATAGTTGGAGAACGGCGCCGCCAGCGCGCTCCCGCCCTTCCACGACGACGCGCCGACCTCGATCCAGTTGGCCGCGCTTCCGCCCCCCGCGTACCCCGCGACCGGGAAGCTCGGCGACTCCGCCAGGTCCTCCCCATCGTTCCCCGCCGCGTGCACGAGGAGCACTCCCTTCGAGTCGGCGTACTTCACCGCCGCGTCGACCGCCGCCTTGTCGGGTGAGAAGCCCTTCCCGAACGACATGTTGATGATCTGCGCCCCATTGTCCACGGCGTAGCGGATGGCGTTGGCGACGTCCTTGTCATGTTCGTCGCCGTTAGGCACGGCGCGCACGGGCATGAGCCTCACCATGGCACCGGCGCCAATCCCCTCCACCCCGCTCGCGGCGTCGCGCGCCGCGGCGATGATCCCCGCCACATGCGTCCCGTGCTTGGCATCCGGGCCGGTGACGTCCCGGTTGCCGTACCGGCGCTCCGCGGGATCACTGGGGTTGTCGCCAATCACCTTCCGCGGATCGAAGTCGGTGTTGAGCCCGTACTCGAGCTGTCCCTGCACGTCCTCCTTGCTGTCGGCGATCGCCTGCCCCGTGATCCCCGCCGCCGTCATGCGCAGGAAGAGCTCTCGCGCCTGGCGCACGCTGTCGACGGCCGGCGCCAGCGCGCGCACGCGCGCCTCGGTGACTGAATCGGTGGGGAGCGCCGTCCGCAAGATGCGCACGGACCGGCGGTACATCCCGTCGATCATGGTGAGCTGCGCCGACATCTGCTGCAGCTCGGTGCGCTTGGCCTCGAACTGCCGGGCGATCGCGGCGCAGCGTGCGCGCGTGGAGTCGGTGGCGGCGGTGGGGCTGGGCACAGCGGTGAGTTTGGTGCAGCGCACCTGCTCGCGCGTGAGCTCGAGCGTGTCCCAGTTCACGTTCTCGCCGCTGGCCCCGCCGAGGAAGTTCCAGCCGCGCGTGTCGTCGGCATAGCCGTTGTTGTCATCGTCCTTCCCGTTCGCGGCCACTTCCTTGGCGTTGCTCCAGAGTGCCGAGCGCAGCGCGACGTGCGCGGTGTCGACGCCGCCATCCACCACCGCGACAACCACGGTGCGCTGCGGCGTGCGCCCCGCCAGCAACTCACGCACGGCGCGCCGGGCGCTCGTCCCGGGGACGCCGTCGGCCGCCGCATCGAGAAGCTGCCAATCCTTAGGCGCCTCGGTGATCTCGCGCGTGGCCGTTGGCGTCGGCGCCGCACCAGGGGTGGGCGCGGCGGCTGGCACCGGCGCAGTCGCCGGTGCAGGCACCGGTGCCGTCACCGGCGTGGTGCGTGGCGCGCTGCACGCGCCCAGGATCAAGAGCGAAAAGAGTGACGAGACGGATACCGCGGAGAATGCTGGACGAGGCGACATGAGGCACTGGTCGGGTGACACGACGACGTGAGGGACCGGTCGATCCCACAGGTGGATCCGCAGGGATGACCCCCAGGGAAACTCCCCAGGCGGCAAACGATACTGGTTTCGCGCTGGGCGACGACCGCGTGTGTTGAGACTAGCAGCTATCTCACGAATGGTCGACTGCACCCGGCCGACGCAGGGTCCCGGCACACGGCTCCTGCGCACGACGCCGAGGGGCATCGCGACGGGGCGGCGACCAATCGTGAAGTGGTTTCTACCCCGAAGTCGCGGGGTGCGCTCCCTCGCCCTCGCCGTTCGCGTGCCCCAGGCCGTCGAGGCGCAAACGCTCGTAGCGCGCGGTCAGCGGGACAAAGTCCAGGCGCGACAGCTGGCCGCGGAAGCGCTCCACATCTTCCCGCACCGCCTCGTAGCCGCCCTGCACGAGGTCGGCGGCGACCTCGGCGACGAGCCATGCGGCGGCGTACAGGTCGTGGCGCTCGGCCAGTACGAGCGAGTCGCGGTAGAGCTGCTCGGCGTCTCGCACCTTTCCGTCGAGCAGGGCGGTGCGGATGCGCAGCGCCACGAGGAGTTCGCGTCCCTGGAACCACCAGTCGGGGCGTCTGGCGAAGAGGACTTCGGCGGTTCGCAGGCAGGCGCGCCCCTCGTCGGCGCGTCCCAGCGAGAGGTAGCACAGCCCCTGGCCGGAGCGGGCGCCGATCTCGACGTCGGCTTGCGAGATCGACGTGGCGACGACGGCGGCCTCGCCATACAGCTCGGCGGCGCGCTTCAGCTGTTCGCGCTCGCGCGCCAGGTTGGCCAGGTTGTACAGCGCGGCCAGGCGATGCAGCTCGTTGCGCACCACCTGGAACTCCTGCATCGCCTCCGTCAGGTGCAGCTCGGCCTCGGCGAAGTGCCCCACCTTCATCAGGAGGACCGCGAGGTTGAGCGAGGCCAGCCCCACCATGTCGGGCGTGCGCGTGCGGCGGCCCAGGGCGAGCGCCGCCTCGTAGTGCAGGCGCGACGCGTCGACCTTACCTAACTGTGAAAGGGCGATGCCGAGGTTGATGTGCGTGCGCGCCTGCGCCACGTGGTCGTTGTGCTGCTCGAAGGTGTCGAGCGCGCGGCGGTAGCAGCGCACCGATCCGTCGGGGTCGCCCTCGAGCGAGGCGGTGCCCAGGTGGACGAGGGTGTCGGCGAGGAGGTGATCGTCGCCATCCTCCTCGGCGCCTTCCACCGCCTGCCGGGCGAAGGCGAGGCCGGCGGCGGGCTCGCCCATGCGGAGGTAGATGCGGGAGAGCATCCCCTGCAGGAGGATGACCTCGGTACGCTGGCCGCGTCCCTGCGCCTCGGCCAGGAGCGCCTCGACGGAGACCCGCGCGTCGGCGAGCGACTGGCCGAGGAGGATTCGCACGCGCTCCCGCTGCCGGCGCACGGCGATGAGGCGGTCGCCGGCGCCTGACGAGAGCTCCTCGGCGAGGATCAGGTCGCAGAGGGCGACGCCATCCTCGTAGCGCCCGGCGAGTTCGAGCGCCGTGGCCTGGCGCAGCCGCGTCTCGAGGCGCTGTTCCACCGTGGGCGCATGGCGCTGGGCCACGGCGAACGAGGCCGCGGCTTCGTTATGCGCATAGACGGCGGCGGCGCGGTCGGCGGCGAGGATGGCGAACTGGAACGCCTTCTCACTCACGCCGGCGGCGTCGTAGTGGGCGGCAATGTCGGCGACGGCGTTGGGGCGCAGCTGTTCGAGCGCGACCGCGACGCGTTCGTGGGCGCGCCCCAGGCGTCGCTGGTTGAGCGAGGCGCGCATCGCGCCGGCGATGAGGCCGTGCGAGAACGAGTACTGGTCGCCTTGCCCGCCGGCGGCGTCGTCGACGACCTTGGCGGCGATCGCCTCGTCGACGGCATCGAGGAAGTCATCCTCGTCGACCTCGCCAGCCGCAAGGACGACGTCGACGTCGAAGGTGCGTCCCACGACGGCGGCGAGCGCCAGGTGCCGCCGCGCGTCGTCCGAGAGGCGCGCCACGCGCGCGGCGATGAGGTCCGCGACCGCGGTCGGCAGCCGCAGTTCCGGCGTGTCGTTCCACTGCCAGCGGCGCCCGGCGTACCAGACGGCGCCATCTTCCACCAGCGAACGCAGGACGTGCACCACCAGGAGCGGGTTCCCTTCCGTGTACTGGTGCAGGAAGCGGGGAAAGGTGTCGCCCACGCTCCCCTGGTGGAACACGGTCTCGATCCAGAGTCTCAGCTCGGCGAGCGTGAGACGTTGCAGCTGCACCTCGCTCGTGCGCTCGTCGCGCGACAGCCGGCGCCGGCGCTCGGCCACGACGTGCGTGTCCTCGACGCGCGTGGTGAGGCAGATCAGGAGGCGTTCGTCCTCGAGCTTCTGGAGGATGAACTCCAGCGCGTCCCACGACGACGCGTCGCCCCATTGCACGTCGTCGAGCACGGCGATGACCGGCGCGCGCCGAGTCGCCAGCCGCAAGTACTCCGCCATCTCGGCCAGCAGGGCGTACTTGCTGCCGACGGCGGGATCGCCGCCGGGCTGGTCGAGCGCGGGAACCAGGCGCCCCAGCTCGGGCCACGGGCGCGGGGCGACGAGCCCCAGGCGATGGATGCTGTCGATGATCTCCGCCCACGGCCCGTACGGCGGCTTGACGTCGGCCTCGATGAAGCGCCCGGCTACCATCGCCGCGCCGCGCAGGCGCGCCTCGGGACGCAACTGCCTGACGAGCGTCGACTTGCCGACGCCGGCCTCGCCCACCACCTCAATCAAGCGCGGCTTGCCGGTCGTGGCCAGCTCCAGCCCGCGGATCAGGAGGCGCAGCTCTCGCGTGCGCCCCACGAATCGCTCGAAGTCGAGGGTGGGGACGGTGGCTTCGTTGACCTCGTCCAGCGCGCTTCCCACCGCGTTGCGCCCGCGCTTCTTGGCGGCGTAGAGCCCGCGGTCGGCGGCGGCGAACAGGTCGTCGGCGCTGGCGATCGTTGGACCCGACGTCGAGACGCCGATGGAGAGCGTGACGCCGATCGTCTCCTCCACGCGGTCGCGCACCACCAGCCGGCTCGACTCGATCCCGAGCCGCAGCCGCTCGGCGATGGCGAGCGCGCCGTCGTGCGTCGTGCCCGGGAGGAGGACCACGAACTCGTCGCCGGCGTAGCGTCCCACCAGGTCGCCAGGGCGCACGCCCTGTTCGAGCCCGTTGGCCACGGCGCGCAGGACGTCGTCGCCCTGCAGGTGACCGTACGTGTCGTTGACGAGCTTGAAGTGGTCGACGTCGATGACCAGGAGCGAGGCGACGTGCCCCGCGGCCGCCGCCGCCTCGAGCGCCTGCTGGGTGGTGGCGAGGAACGCCTTGCGGAGGGGGAGGCCGGTGAGGTCGTCCCGGGAAGGGGCGGCGTTGCTGCTGGCGGACTGCCCGGGAACCGGGGTGCTGCTGGCGGGTGTCCGCATGCGCCCGGCGACCTCGATGCCGGGGGCGTCGCGGAGGTGGCGCTGCACCGGCGGCGAGACGCGCGTCATCTCCTCGAACAGGTGGAAGACGGCGGGATCGAACTGCCGCCCCACGTCGCGCCGCATCACCTCCATGGCCTCGCTGTGCGACAGCGCGCGCTTGTACGAGCGCTCGGACGTCAGCGCATCGTACACGTCGGCCACGCACACGATGCGCGCCCACAGCGGAATGCGTTCCCCGCGCAGCCCGTCGGGATAGCCGCTCCCGTCCCAGTTCTCATGGTGCGAGCGCACGATGTGCGTGACGTCGTCCGGGAGCCCAGCGGCCGACAGCATCTCGACCCCCGTCACCGTGTGCCGCTTGATGAGCACCCACTCGGCGGCGGTGAGGCGGTCCGCCTTGTTGAGCACTTCCTGGTCGATGCTGACCTTGCCGACGTCGTGCAGGATGGCACCGATGCGGAACCAGAAGAGCGACGGCTCGTCCACGCCGCACCGCTCGGCCAGCGCGCACGACAGCTCGGCGACGCGCTCGCAGTGCCCTTGCGTGTAGCGATCCTTCTCCTCGACCGACTCACCCCACTGCTGCACCACGTGCATGAAGTCGAGCTCGATGCGGCGCGACAGCCGCTGGATGTCGGCCATGGATCGCTGCGCGCGCAGCCGCCCGAAGAGGGCGCGCGCTCGCGTCAGGTGGAGGAGCACGTCCGACAGCTGCCCCAGCTGGCGCGCGAGCTCGGCGCGTTCGCGCGCCACGTGCGCCTGCAGCAGCACGTCCTCGCGCTCCTGCGCGATGCGGTCGGCGAGGGCGAGCGACGATTCGGCCCCCTCGAAGTCGCGACGCTCGCGGGCGATGATCCCAAGCACGCGCTGCGCCTCGCCGTCGGCGTGCGAGTCGCCAGCCGTGCGGGCACGGGCGATGGCGCGTGCGCACGACGCTTCTGCCTTGTCGAAGTCGCGTCGCGAGACCCACATCTCGGCGATGTTGATCTCGATCATCGTGGCCCGGCTCGTCTCGCCGAGCGTGGTGGCGAGCGACAGCGCCGACTCCAGCGCCGCCTCGGCCTCGTCCCATTGGGCACGATCGCAGTGCAGGCGTCCCAGGTTGTTCTGCACCGCGAGGATCTCGCGGTCGGCCCCTAACGAGCGATAGGCCTGCAACGAGGCCTTGAAGTGGTGCAGCGCCTGGTCGTGGTCACCGCGCACGGTGGCGACGATGCCGAGGTTCTGCGCCGCCATGGCCGCCAGCAGCGTGGCCGACTCGTGGAGCGCGATGTCGAGGCACTGACTATAGAGGCGTTGCGCCTCGGACAGCTCGCCGCGGTGCCAGTGAATGATCCCCCGCACGTTGACGGCGTGCCCGTAGGCGATCTGGTCGCCGTTGGCGAGGGCGATCGCCTCCGACGCGTCCACGCAATCCAGCGCCTCCTCGTGGCGGCCGTCCACCTGCAGCGAGCGTGCGATCCACCGCGTGAGGGCGGCCGCGCGGCGACCCGGTTGGTCGCGCACGGCGTCCTCGATAGGCGCCTCCGACAGTCGCCACAGCGCGACTTCGTAGGCGTCGCGGGCGAGGGCGCGGCTGCCGACCTTTCCCTGTTCCTCGGCGAGCGCGACGAGCGAGCTCCAGTCCAAGGTCGAGAGCGCCTGGAGCGCCCGCGTGGCTGGCGCTCGCGCTGGCGCGGCGCCTTCACACCCTTGCGCCTGGGCGTCGCGGTCGGTCCTGTTAGGCAAGTCGGGAAGGGCGGGAGACGTACGGGAGCAGATCGAGGGTCCCCGGCATGCCTTCGCGACGTGGGACAGCTCTGTAGAGGAAGGACGAATGGCGTGAGGCGCTGTCACGAGGTGACGGAGCGCGTCGGCTCACGGCAAGTCGATGTGTGGAAAGGCGTTGCCTGTCGCTGTCGCGGCGCGTCTCTCGTGCGAGTTCATCACCAGGCCCCCGGACATGCTCCTCTCCATCTCCCGTCGTTCGCGCCGGTTCGTTATCGCCCTCGCGGCCCCGGTCGCGTTGCTCCTTGCCGCCTGCGACTCCAGGGGCGGGGCGTCCGGCGACGGTGCCTCCGGCGGCGGTACCATCATCATCGCCGTTGCCGCTGACGCCGACTTCCTGATGCCCGCGCTGGCGCAGCAGCTGGTGAGCAAGGGAATCATCGACCAGATGTTCGAGCCGTTGGCGCTGCCGCCGGCGTCGCTGCAGACAGTTGGTGACCAGGGGTACGAGCCGCGTCTGGCGAAGAGCTGGAGCTGGTCGGCCGACTCGCTGCAGATCGCCTTCTCGCTCGACCCGCGCGCCAGGTGGCACGATGGGAAGCCGGTCACGGCGGAGGACGTTCGCTACTCGGTCGAGGTGAACAAGGACCCGGTCGTGATGTCGCGGCAGCTGGCGGGGCTGTCGATGGTCGACTCGGTGTCGGTGCGCGACTCGCTCACGCCGGTGCTCTGGTTCAGCGCGCGTTCGCCGGAGCAGTTCTTCTCCGTGGTGAACAACCTCACGGTGATGCCGTCGCACCTCCTCAAGGACATTCCGCACGACAAGTTGCGCGAGTCGGAGTATGCGCAGCGCCCGGTGGGGA
Organism: Gemmatimonadaceae bacterium; assembly: GCA_020852815.1. NCBI lineage: Bacteria > Pseudomonadati > Gemmatimonadota > Gemmatimonadia > Gemmatimonadales > Gemmatimonadaceae > Gemmatimonadaceae bacterium. The sequence goes on from JADZAN010000033.1 coordinate 20,520, forward strand.
ATGGGCGCTATCGCCTGCGCCGCTGGGTGAAGGGGTCGCTGATCGAGCTCGTCGCCGACTCGACGAACTTCCGCGGGCGACCCAGGGTGGACCGCCAGATCTGGAGCATCTCCCCCGATCCCGCGACGCTGTGGGCGCGACTCGTGGCCGAAGAGGCGGACGTGGTGGAGATCCTGCGCGGTGAGGCGGTGCAGAAGGTTGCGGAGTCGAAGACGGCGCGACTGGTGCCGTACCAGGGCTTCGACTTCGGCTTCTCGATGTTCAACAACATGGACCCCGCCAACCGCCGCCGGCCGCACCCGATTCTCTCCGATCGCGGAGTGCGCCGGGCGCTGGCCATGGCGGTGGACCGTCCGACCATCGTGAAGAACCTCTTCGACACGCTGGCGTACGTGGGGATCGGTCCGGTGGTGCGCGCACAGTGGACCGCGGACACGACGATAGGCGGACTTCCCTACGACACAACCGGGGCGAAGCGGCTGCTCGACTCGTTAGGTTGGCGTGATGCCGACGGCAACGGGGTGCGGGAGAAGGGGGGGCGTGCGCTCGCCTTCGGGATCATCGTTCCGTCGTCGAGCGCCACGCGGCGCCAGGCGGCGATCCTCCTGCAGGCGGCGTGGAAGGGGATCGGCGCCGACGTTTCCATCGAGGACATGGAGTTCAACACGTACGTGACGCGGATGGAGGCGGGGAAGTTCGACGTCACCATGCACGCCTTGCATCCCGATCCCTCGCCGACCGACGCCGCGGCCACCTTTGCCACGCCGAAGCCGCCGGCGCCGTGGGGGACGAACTATGCGGCGTACTCCAACACGGTCGTCGACGCCGCGTTCGACTCGGCGCGCGTCGAGTTCGATGCCGCCAGGAGCAAGGCGCTGTACCATCGCGCGTACACCACCATCATCGAGGACGCCGCCGCCATCTTCCTCTACGAGCCGAAAATGGTCGCCGGGATCCACAAGCGGATCGACCCGGGCGTACTCCCCAAGGCCGGGTGGTGGCTCAATCTCGGCGACTGGACCATCGCGCCGGATCAGCGCATCGCGCGCGACCGCATCCCGATCGGCGCCGACATCCAGGCGGGACGCGCGGCTGGCCCGGGTGACTCCGCGACCTCGACGTAGCGCCGCCATCGATCAGCCGTCGAGGAAGCCCTGCCCGGTCCGTTGCAGCTGACGCACCCACCCCCGTCGCCATCGCGAGCCCGTGTCGCGGTGGCGGCGATCTTCTTCCTCGATGGCGTTGCTGTCGCCAGTTGGGTGGTGCGCATCCCCGATGCGCAACGTGCGCTCGCGCTCTCCGCGGGCACGCTCGGCGTTGCGCTGCTGGGAGCGGCGGCGGGGGCGCTGCTGGCCATGCCGCTGGCCGGTCGCCTGGTGGCGCGCTACGGGAGCCGCGTGGTCACCTGCGGCGCGGCGGTCCTGTACGCGGCCACCCTCGCCCTGCCAGCGGTGGCCCCCTCGTTCCCCTTCCTGCTGGCGGCGCTCATCCTCAACGGCGCGGCCAACGGGTCGCTCAACGTCTCGATGAACGCCCAGGCGTCGACGGTCGAGCGCGCGCACGGGGCGCCGATCATGGCCTCCTTCCACGCCCTCTTCAGCGGCGGCGGGCTGGCCGGGGCGGCCATAGGCGGAATGATTGCAGCTGCCGGAATCGCGCCCGGCATGCACCTGGCGGCGGTGGGTGCCGCGACCATCATCGTGACCATCGTCGCCTGGCGCTTCCTCTATCCCGCCCGCTTCGAGGAACATCCGCATGAGGAAGCGACCGCCGAGGCGCCGCCACAGGGGCGCCGGCTCGCCGTCCTCGGGCTGCTCGCCTTCAGCGTCCTCTTTGCCGAGGGGGCCATGGGCGACTGGAGTGCGGTCTACCTGCGCGACGTGGCCGGCGCCGGCCCCGGGCTCGCCGCCACCGGTTATGCCGCCTTCTCCATCGCCATGGCGCTGGGGCGAGTGGTGGGCGACCGGCTCACGGTCAGGTTGGGGGCGACCCGTACCGTGGGCGTCGGGGCACTCGTGGCAACGGCGGGGATCGTGCTCGCGCTATGGGATACGCGAACGCGAGCCATCGCGATCGGCTTCGGATCGGTAGGGGGCGGGCTGGCCACCGCCTTCCCGTCGGTTCTCACGGCGGCGAGCCGTGTGCCGGGGATGAAGGCCGGCTCGGGGATCGCCACCGTCGCCACGTTAGGCTACTTCGGGCTCCTGGCGGGCCCTCCTCTCATCGGCTTCGTGGCGCAGGTGACCAACCTGCGCGGTGGCATGGCGGTGGTGGGGGTGGCGTGCTTCGTGACCGCGCTCCTGGCACGTTCGCTCGCCGAACGACAGCCGACCCCGCTCCCCGTCCAGCGCGCCGCCTGACCCGCCGCCTGACCCGCCGCCTGACGCGCCGCACGTCACCGGCGACGTGGAGACGCGGCCGTCGTGGGGGGCAGGGGACGGCCGCGCCTCGTGTCACGCGGGGATGCTGCTACCCCGTGATGGGGACGTCGATGGCGCTCTCGCGCGACGATGGCATCGTTGTGCCTGCCGGCATCGTCTTCGACTTGGACGACGCGAGCGGTCGCTCGGCCGCGAGCGACGGTTCCACGGACACCTCCAGCTTTGGCGCGCGGACCTTCAGGATCCCGTTCTCGAGCGTTGCGGTGATCTTGTCGGCGTCGACCGTGCGTGGAAAACCGAAGCGCCGATAGACGTCGTTGGAGCCGAACTCGCTCCACAGCACCTCTTCATCTTCCCCATGCTGCTCCTTCACGGAGGCCGCATGGACAATCAGCTCCGACGACGTCGCGGTGACCTCGACCTCCTTGGCGTTGAAGCCGGGGAGGGTGATGTCGACCTGGAAGGCGCCGTTGGCTTCCTTGAGCTCGGCGGAGGGCCACCCGAGTACTTCGTGCTCGGCGGTAATCCAATCGTCGAGGTCGTGCCCTTCCTCTCGCCCGCGCTCGGCGAACAGCTCGAATGCGCGTTGCCGGACAGACTCCATGCGTCGCGCCATTTCGGTGAAGATGGGAAGGTCGCGCTCGCCATCGGCGGCGCGCTGGATGCGAATGTTGGGCATGGTCGCACTCCTTCGTCTCGCCCTCACGTGAAACTGCAGGCTCCGCCGCCAGGGCGTCGGCGTGAATGGTGGCGTTGCCGCGGGGTCCCAGAATGCGGCGCGGTAGTCGGCTTGGCAATCCGGGAATTGCCCTCAACTGCGCAAGAATTCCGATACAGCGGGCGCGGCGCTGCAACGAATGCTCGAGCTGGCCTGCAGGAGATGATTAGGATATCCTGATACGCATGCGCCACACCCGCCGACTTCTTCGTGCGCGTTGTGCGCGCCGTCGTCAGGCGGGCTGGGGCGCCGGCGGGTGCGCATCGAGCGCGTCGAGCACTTCCTGGTCGCTCACGTCGTGGAAGTCGTCATACCAGGCGCCCACTCCATAGAAGGGGTGGGGCATCTCGAGACACTCGCACTCGTCGGCGAGCGCGCGAAGCGAGGTACAGGCCGCTTCGGCGCCGACCGGAACCGCGCAGACGATGCGTCGGGCGCCGAGCTTGCGAAGCGCCTCGACGGCGGCGGTCATCGTGGCGCCGGTGGCCAGGCCGTCATCGACGACGATGGCGGTCTTTCCGCGCACCGCCAGCTCGCCGCGTCCGGCGCGGAAGACGGCGTCTCGCCGCGCCAGTTCGCGCTCTTCCATCTCGATGATTGGCGCGAGGTCGTGCATGCTGAGGCCGACGGTCCGCATACCGTCGTGATCGAAGACGACAACGTCGCCCGTGGCGATGGCCCCGACCGCCAGCTCAGGGTTCCATGGAACGCCGAGTTTTCGCACGGTGAACGTGTCGAGCGGGAGGCGCAGCGCCGAGGCGACTTGGGCGGCGACGATCACGCCGCCGCGCGGCAGGCCCAGGACGATGGTATCGGTCTTTGCCGCGTATGCTCCCAGGGCGCTGGCGAGTCGGCGGCCGGCGGCTTCGCGATCGGGATAGCGTAGCATACGTCCTCCTTGCCTGTTCAACAGTGCGCGAGCGGGGCCCGATGGTCCAGCGGGAGAATGCAGGACGTTCGTCAGGAGGGCGCTGGTCGGCGTGTCCGAACCAACCGGGCGCAGTCGGAACATCGGGAGGGGTGGTGGGGGTTTCTCGGATGGCCCTTGGCGAGCACACCACTGCAAGTTCATTCAGGCGGGTGGCGTGGGATGAATGGCCAGCGTCGCCAAGGAAAGGACGCGACGCACCGATGTCCCAGGCTGCTCGTCTGCCACGATCACCCGAACCAAACCGGGGTGCCGTATGTTGAACCATCGCGACTTGCTGCAGCTGGCGGCGACGTTCCAGGGTCGCCAGGTGCTCACCGTGTACCTGCACGCGACCGTCGAGAACCCGGCCGATCGTCACCGCTGGGAGGCGGAGCTCACGCAGGCTCTTCGCTCACTGCGCGACCGCACCGCCAGCGCTCCCCACGCCGACCGCATGGCGCTCGACGCCGCCATCGAGCACCTGCGCTCGTGGATGACGGCGCAGCGCGAGTCGTTGCGCGCACCGGGGGTGCTGCTGGTCGTGGATGAGCGCGAGGTGGTCTTCTTCACGCCGATCGACACCGTGGTCCCCAACCTTGCCACGTGGCAGCAGGGCGTGTTGCTGTCGCCGCTGCTGCGTGAGGTGTCGTTAGGTGTTCCGGCGGCGGTGATGATGGTCGATGCGCGGCACGTCCACCTGTATCGCTTCGCGCCGCCGCGCCACCTCGAACGCCTGGAGACGCTGGAGGCGCGCGCCGACGTCGATGTCGAGCGGCACCTGGGGGGCGCCAACGCGGCGTTCCATGCCGGGACGCGCGGCGGCACGGTCGCCGATGAGATGGATCGCCAGCACCTCGCGATGCGCGACCGCCTCTTCTCCGAGGCGATGGTGCGCGCGCTCGAAATCGCGGGAAAGGATGGATGGCTCGTCGTGGCCGGCAACGCGCGCGCGGTGTCCGCCATGCGCTCGGCGATCCCGACTTCGCTGGCCGCGCGCACGCTCTCGGTCGATGGGCTCGACCTGCACTCCACGCCGTTCGAGATTGCGCAGGCAGTGGCTGGCGTCACGATGGCGCGCCTGGAGCAGCTCGACACCGAGCTGGTGCGGGAGATCATCGATGAGCACGGAGCGCGAGGCCGCGGCGTCGCCGGGCTGCGTGCCACGCGGGCAATGCTCGATCGCGACGGCGTGGCCGACCTGATCCTCAGCGAGCGCTTCGTGGAGCGCTTCCCGGCCGACACCGATGACCTGATGCGTCACGCCTTTAGCCAGGGGGCGCAAGTGCGCGAGGTCCACGGCGCGGCAGCCGAGGAGATCGACGAGCGCGCGGAAGGCGTGGTGGCGCGACTGCGCTTTGCCATGCCGTGGATGAGCAGCTAGCGGACGCACGCGCGTTCATCGAGGAGTAAGCTCTGGCAGGAGAGTGTTGGCGGGGGGCGCGCCCGGCGTGCCCCCCACCCCTCATCTCTCCCATCATGCCGTTCACTCCACGCGTCACCGCGCTGTCGATCGCCATCGTCGCGCTTGCCCATGCATCGGCACCGGCCCATGCCTTGCCGCTGGGCGACGCTCCCTGCCTGACGAGTGATGGCAAGCCGCTGCCACTCATCGAGCGCCCCGCCGCACAGGGGGCGGGGCCATTGGTCCTCCTCCTCACGGGAGACGGTGGATGGGCAAACGCCGACCAGCAGGTGGCCGATGCGCTGGTCGCGCGCGGCGCATCGGTCGTGGGACTCAACATGCGGGCGTATCTCTCCACGCGACGCACCCCCGTCGATGCCGCACACGACGTCGGGTGTGTCGCCAACCACTACCTGGCGGCATGGCATCGCACGCGGCTCGTCGTTCTGGGCTACTCGCGTGGCGCCGACATCGTGCCGTTTGTCGTCGCCCGCTGGCCCGATGCGCTGCGGCGGAAGGTCGACATGGTCGCCCTGGTGTCGATGTCGACGAGCGCGAACTTCCAGTTCCACTTCATCGACATGGTTCGCGACGTCAAGCGCGACGACGACGTCCCGGTGGCACCCGAGGTCACGCAACTGCGCGGCCTAACCGTGATCTGCGTGTACGGTGACGGCGACAAGGACACGGGGTGCACCAAGGTCGACACCACGATCGCCAGGCCCTACGTGCGGCGCGGCGGTCATCGCCTCACCGACGGCTTCGACGCCATCGCCTCCCTGCTGGCGCCGGCACTCTCGCCCGTTCCCGCGGGCGACGCCAAGCGTTAGGCATCGTCCAGCAACGACGAGCGCGTGACGACCACAGGCTCGCTCGTTCTCACGCCATCACCCCTTGCTGACCAGCGCGCGCACCCCGCCGGAGATGAGCGTCATGACGTCGAGCAGGACGCGCGGCAGGGCAAGGCGACTCGTCGTCGCGAGGTAACGCGGCTCCCACGTGGGGTCGAACTTCTCCTTGTAGCGCCGCAGCCCCTGGAAGTTGTAGACCGGTTCGCCGTGACGGTACATCAGGGCGGCGAGTCGCGTCCAGCGCGTGGCGAAGGCGTGCGGCTCAAGCCCCGACAGCGGTGCGATGCCCAGGCTCATGCGGCGAAAGCCGTTCGCCTTGGCCCACAGCATCAGCTCGGCGAAGAGGAAGTCCATCAGGCCATCCGGGCCATCGTCGTCGTAGCGCATGAGGTCCACCGAGAAGTCGCCGTTCCCGGCGGTGAGGATGTTGGCGAAGGCAACGACGCGACCCGCGACGCGCACCACGGCGATGTCGAAGTTGCGCAGGTACGCCGCGTCGAAGACGCCGAGCGAGAACCCCTTTTCGTGCGTCGCCTTCTGCTCCAGCCACGCATCGGACACCAGTTCGAGGTCGGCGAGGACCGCATCCACGTCGCCGCGCGCGACGATCTCGAAGGTCGCGCCCCCTCTTTGCGCCTCACGGTGGCTGCGGCGCACGTTCTTGCGCCGTCCACCCTCGAGCGTGAAGTCGGCGAGCGGGACGAACGCCTCCTCCCCCAGCTTCACCACCGAGAAGCCTAACTCGATGCAGAGTGGGAGGTGATCGGGGCCGATCTCATACAACACCGGCCACCCGCCGGCACGGTCGGCCAACGCCATGAAGCGAAGGATGAGTTCGCGCGCCGACCGGGGATTGCCGATGGGTTCGTGCAGGGCGACGAACGAGCGACCGCGCACCGCGTACATCAGGAAGGCGTCGCCTCGCTCGGCGACCAGGAACTCCTTGTCACCCAGCAGGGCGAGGTTCCCCTCGACATTGGCCGACTGCGCGAGGATGGCGCGCACGGTCGTGAGCGACTGCGCGTCGGGCGTTCCGCCTTCCGGGAGGTAGTACCGGAGGAGTCGCAGCAACCCCATGACGCCGAGCGTGACCGACACACCGACCGAGGCGCGCAGGAAGCGCGGGGCATCGCCACGCACGGCGAAGCGCCACCACTGGTCCTGCGTGAACTCCACGTGACGGAACGAGACTACACCGACGACAATGCTCGCCACGACGATGCCGGCGATGGAAAGAATCCATCCAGCCGACAGCGGTTCGCGCGTGAAGCTCGAGCGACGGTGGAAGAGCTCGTGGTTGGGGAGGAGGATCGCGAGGAGGACGGCGAGCGCGATCGCTTCCTCGTAGTCGAAGCCCTTGAGAAGCGAGGCGGCGATGCCGGCAGCGAGCAGGGCGCACGCCAGTGTCCACGCCGCGTCGAGCTTGCGGGTGAGCCCCCACCCGATGACGAGGAGCGATGCGCCCACGACGCTCCCCGCGAAGTGCGACAGCTCGACGATGCCTAACGGCATCACGTCGATCAGCATGCGCAGGCGTCCGTGCGCGGCCGGCGTGGCGCCGGAGACGAGGAGCATTGCCCCGCCGCAGAGCGTCATGATTCCGAGCGCCGACGGCAGGAGCGCGCGCGCCCACCGGTCCAGTCCCGTGCGCACGGCGCCGGCGGCGCGGCGCAGGTGATGGCGGCGGCGCCACGCCTCGAAGGCGGAGAGCGCGCCCACCGCCATGGCAAACGGCGCGAAGTAGAAGATGAAGCGATAGGCGACGAGTGCGCCGAGCAGCGGCCCCGTGGCAACGCGGCCGTGCAGCTGCCAGATCATCAGCGTCTCGAAGACGCCGAGCCCCCCGGGGACGTGGCTCACCAGCCCCACCAGTTGCGCCAGGACAAAGGCGGAGGTGAAGGCCCACAGCGAGAGATGGCTCCCCGCCGGGAGGAGGGCGTAGAGGACGCCGGCCGCGGCCAACCAGTCGGCGAAGCCTAACGCTACCTGCCCCAGCGCCATCCACAGGGAGGGGATGCGGAAGGCGCGCCCCGGCCACGACAGCGCGCCGATGCGGCGCGCACCGAGCGTGACCTCTCGCCCGCCGTATCGCCACGCCGTCACGAGATAGAGCGCCACCGCTACGAGGGCGACGACGCCTACCGCGCGGGCACCCCCCGCGGCGAACGGGAGGTGCGCCAGCATGGTGGGCGGCTCGCCGACGAGTGCCACGCCGGCGACGGCGGTGATGGCGAGGACGAAGGTGAAGCCCGCAAAGCCTGCCGCCACCGCGATGTCGAGCGCCCCAAGCCCCCATGAAGACCAGAAGCGCGCCCGCACGGCGTTCCCGGTCACGGCGGCGAAGCCTAACGTGTGGCTGATGCCGTAGGCGATGGTCGCGGCGAGTACCGCGCGTCCCGTCCCGATGCGCTGCCGCACGTAGCGCAGTGCGAGGAGGTCGTACGCGGGGAGCAGGAGATACGTCGCGATGGTCAGCGCGGCGGCGGCAACCAGCTGCGACCAGGCGAGCTGCGACAGCGCGTGGGCAATCGCCCCGCTGCGCATCGTCGCCAGCTCGCGCCGCCACACACCCACCACGAGGGCGGCACCGCCCAGTGCGACGATGACCACGCCCACGCGCCGCGCCCACCGCTTCCATGTTGGCTGTACTTCCTTTGTCACGCGCATCGCTCGCTGGATCCGAGGCCTGTCTCCCGGCCGCATCGAGCGGGGGGACATGCCTGTCTCCGGCAAAGCTCGGACGGCGGAGCTTACGTCCCGATGAACGCGTGCGCCGGTCCCCTGGGAATGACGAGGCGGAAGGTGCTCCCTTCTTCCGACGTCTCCACGAGAATGGCGTCGCCCGCGTGCGCACGTGCGATCCATCGCGTGATGGCGAGTCCCAGCCCCGCGCCATCGACCGAGCTGGTGGCGCGCGCCTCCTCGGCGCGGAAGAAGCGCTCGAAGAGGCGCCCCTGCGCGTCGGGGGCGATGCCCGGGCCGCTGTCGCGCACGTCGACGTGCCAGTGGGCGCCCGCATCGGCGAGGGTAAGCGTCACCTCGCCCCCGGTGCGCGAGTACTTGATGGCGTTGACGAGCAGGTTGTCGATCGCGCGCCGCAGCAGCGCCTCGTCGCCGACGATGGGCGCCTCCGCATCACCCGTCAGCTGCACCGTCACCTGGCGCGCCGCTGCCAACGAGCGCACGGCGCGCACCGCGTCCTCGAGCAGGTCGTGCAGGTAGAGCGGGGTGGGGCGCAACATGGGATCGCCACTGTCGGCACGCGCCAGGAAGAAGAGGTTGTCGACGATGTGCCGCAGCCGTGCGCTCTGGTCGCCAACGATGCGCAGCGCCTCCTGCAGCTCCTCGCGCGACCGGTCGCCGCGCGACAGGGCGAACTCCGCCTCCCCGCTGATGACGGCGACCGGGGTGCGCAGCTCGTGCGAGGCATCGGCGGCAAAGCGCGCCTGCGCGTCGAAGGCCGACTCGAGGCGTGCCAGCAGCCCGTTGAAGACCGTCGCCAGGCGCCCCAGCTCGTCCGCCGGGTTGGCGACGGGGAGCCGCTGGTGCAGGTTGCTCGCCCCGATGCGCCCGGCCTGCCGTGACATGTCGTCCACCGGGGCCAGCGACTTCCCGGCCAGCCACCACCCGCCGAGCGACGCGACCAGGATCACGAGCGGAAGGCCCACGCCTAACGCCCACCGCGCATCGCGCAACATGAGCGAACGCGCCGTCATCACCTGCGCCACGCCAATCACCAGCGCGCGGTCGGCGATGGCGTACGGCAGGGTGAGCAGGCGCACGTCCTGCTCGTCGGCCTGCAGCGTCACGAGCGTCGGGTCGCGCGGGGCCGAGCGAGCCACGCGCCCCAGGAGCGAGTCCAGCGCCACCTCCAGCGTTCGCATGCCGGTGCGCCGAAAGCGCAGCCCCTCGTAGCTGGTGAGTGCGCGCCCGCTCGATTCATCGACGAGGTACACGGCGACATCCGGCAGCCGCATCGACGCCACCACGGTGCGCACGGCCTCGGTGTCTGCTGCGCCCTGTTTGCGTTCGAACTCGATGGCCGAGGCGATCGTTGCCGCCGATTCCGCCAGGAACTCGTCCACGCGCTCCTGCGACGTGAAGGCCAGGAACCAGTACGACGCCATGGCGAGCACAGCGAGAAATGGCGCGAAGACCGCGGTGTACCACTGCGCGATGCGAACGCGGATCGAACGCCCCGAACTCACCATCGTGTCTCCGCGCCGGCGGGCCTCACGACGAACCGCCCGCCTCGTCGCCCGCCAGTGCGGCGAGGACGTAACCCGCGCCACGCCGCGTATGGATCAACGCCGACGTTCCGTCGTCTAGCTTCTTGCGCAGTCGATTGATGTACACCTCGAGCGCGTTGGTGAAGGGATCGTGATTCTCGTCCCAGACGTGCTCCACCAACTCGGCGCGCCCGATGACGCGCCCCGCATGGCGCGCGAGGTATTCCAGCAGCACGTACTCCTTGGTGGTGAGCGGGAGGACGCGCCCCGCGCGCTGGGCGCGTTGCGCCGCAAGGTCGACCACGAGGTCGCCCACCGTGATGACCTGCGGCGCCAGCTCGGGCATGCGGCGCAACAGCGCCCGGATGCGCGCATGCAGCTCCGACAGGTCGAATGGCTTCGTGAGGTAGTCGTCGGCGCCGGCGTCGAGCCCGGCCACGCGATCGGTCACGGCGTCGCGTGCCGTGAGCATGAGGATCGGGACGCGCAGGCCGCGGCGGCGCAGCTCGGCACACACCTCGAAGCCATTGCGCCGCGGCAGCTGCACGTCGAGCACGATGACATCGTAGGGATTCACCGCGGCCTGCACGATCCCGCTCTCACCGTCGGTGGCGTGATCCACCGCGTATCGCTGTTCGCGCAAAGAACGCACAAGCAGGTCGGCGAGGCGTGCGTCGTCTTCTACCAGCAGCAGTCGCATGGGACGGTGGGAACCTGTAACGCTCCATTAAGCCCGCCATTCCTACCCTACACGCGGCACGACGAACCGATCCTCGTCGTCCGCGGCGCCGGTACGGCGTCGCCACCGACAACATAGCGGGAGACTCCGATGCGAGCACGCAACTTCCTCGGCACCACGGCTGCCATCCTCCTCTCGGCAACCGCCCTCACGGCTCAGGCGACGCCGAAGCCCGCGCACAAGGCCGCAGCGGTGACTGCTGCAAAGGCGACGGACAGCACCAAGAAGGCGGTTTCCGCCACCGACTCGACTCACAAGAAGGCCCGCAAGCACGCGACCGCGGCCAAGAAGCCGTAACCCGAGCCGCCGAGCGATGCCCCGTATTGCGAGTGCACCGGCCCGCACGGCGGTGCCACTCGCGAGCGGTGGAGCGTTACCATGACGCCGCGTCACGCGATCGCGCGCATCGCCGTGCCATTGCTCCTGGCGGCCAGTGCCGCGCTCGCCTCGTGCCGTCCTGGACGCGCCGAGCCGGTGGCCGAGTTTCCTTCGACCACGCAGGGTGCGCGACTGGCGTTCGTCTTCACCGGCGACGATGGTGCCACCGCCGCCATTCGCGAGTTGGCGCGGCGACTGGCGCGCGCCGGCATTCCCAGTGTCGTGGTGGCGAGTGATGACACCCCCGACTCCCCTCGCGCCACCGGTGACGAGATCGACCGACTCGTCAGGCAGCACCTGTCGGAGTGGGATCGCGACCGGCTGCTCCTCATCGGGGCGGCGCGCGGCGCCGGGATGCTGCCGTTCGTGGCCAACCGCATGGGACGCGACCTGCGTGACCGCGTGGACGCGATTGTCCTCGTCGATGTCCCGGAGCGTGTCTCGTTCCGCCGCGAGTGGAAGCGACCGTGGCGCGCCGATCCGAGTCCCACCGACCTCCCTATCCTCCCCGAACTCGAGCGCATGCGGGGGATCCCGCTGCTCTGCCTCTACGAGCGCGGCGACCGCGATGCGTTCTGTCCGTCGCTCGACCCGGCGCTCGTCAAGCGCGATGTCGCCCCGCACAGCGTCTCCTGGGACGATGACGGTGGCGAACTTGCACGGCGCGTGTTGTCATTCGCGCGCTGACTAAGGGTCAACGCGATCACTTGCGCCTGACGCCGTCGCTTACCGGGGGTGGCGTGACGGAGTAGCTTTGCCGCGCCCTTCACCCCAAGCCTCGTACATGCTCACCTTGTTCGCGTATGGCATGGTCCTGGTCTTCATGACCTTGATCATGACCAGGCGCATGGCCCCACTCACCGCGCTCATCCTTGTCCCCATCGCCTTTGGCCTGCTGGCGGGTCACCGGGGCGAGCTTGGGGCCATGATGCTCGACGGCGTGAGCAAGCTGGCGCCTACCGGGATCATGCTCACCTTCGCGATCCTCTTCTTCGCGATCATGATCGACGCCGGGCTGTTCCAGCCCTTCGTGGACTTCATCGTGCAGCGCGTGCATGGTGACCCGATGAAGGTCGTGGTGGGGACGGCCTTGTTGGCGCTGGTGGTCTCGCTCGATGGCGACGGGTCGACAACCTACATGATCGTCACCGCGGCGATGCTTCCGCTGTATCGCCAACTGGGCATCAGACCGGTCATCCTCTGTTGCGTGACCATGACGGCGAGCGGAGTGATGAACATCATCCCCTGGGGTGGCCCCACCGCGCGGGCGGCGACGGCGCTTGCCATCGATTCGTCGGAGATCTTCCGCCCGATGGTGCCGGCGATGGCGATCGCCGCGGCGTGGCTGCTCTATGTGGCGTATCGACTGGGGGTGGGTGAGCGGTTGCGGCTGGCGGCGATGGATGCCGCGGGCTCACGGGCCATCGCGACTGCCACCGGCGACGTTGCTGCTGACGACTCGATCCTCGGCGAGTCCCACGCGCGAGCGGACGACCGCATCGCCACCGGTGGGCGGTACGGCGTCAATGCCGTGCTCACCCTTGCCCTGCTGGTGGGGCTGGTCGCCGGCGTCCTGCCGCTTCCCATCCTGTTCATGGTAGGCTTCGCCATCGCGCTCATGGTGAACTTTCCGTCGGTAGCGAGCCAGAAGGCCTTCCTGGCGCGACACGCCGCCAACGTCGTCGCCGTGTCGGGCCTCATCTTCGCGGCCGGCATCTTCACCGGGATCCTTTCCGGGACCAGGATGGTCGACGCCATGGCCGCAAGCGTCATCGCCATCGTCCCTCCATCGTTGGGGCCATTCCTCGCCGTGGTGACCGGGATCGTCAGCATCCCGTTCACCTTCTTCATCTCCAACGACGCGTTCTACTATGGCGTCCTCCCCATCCTGGCCAAGGCGGCGAGTGCCTACGGCATCTCGGCCGCCGAGATGGGGCGGGCGTCCATCATTGGGCAGCCGGTGCACCTCCTGAGCCCGCTCGTGCCGTCCACGTACCTGTTGGTGGGGCTGGCCGGGGTGGAGTTCGGGGACCACCAGCGGTACACGCTCAAGTGGGCGACGCTGACGTCGGTGGTCTTGCTGGTGGCGGGGATCGCCCTCACTGTCATTCCATTGATCGCTCGCGCCTGACGAGGGCGACGACCCGCGCACTTCACACTCCACTCTTCACGCACCATGCCTCACGATGCAGGCGACGTGCTCACCGTCGCCGCCGTGCAGATGGCCCCCGTCTGGCTCGACCGCGAACGGACCATTGCCAAGGTCGTCGCGCGCCTGCACGAGGCGGCGAGCGCCGGCGCGACGCTCGTCACCTTCGGCGAGGCGCTCGTCCCCGGCTACCCATTCTGGATCGAGCATACCGATGGCGCGCGTTTCGAGTCGCGGGTGCAGAAGGTCTTTCACGCGCACTACCTCGACCAGGCCGTGCAGGTCGAGGCCGGGCACCTGGTGCCGGTGTGCGAAGCCGCGGCTGCGTTAGGCACCGCGGTCATCCTCGGCATCATGGAGCGCCCGTCGGACCGCGGCGGGCATAGCGTCTACGCGTCGCTTGTGTACATCGACCGCGCCGGTCGTGTGCAGGCGGTGCATCGCAAGCTCATGCCCACGTACGAGGAGCGCCTGAGCTGGTCGCCTGGCGACGGACACGGGCTGCGCACGCACCGACTCGGCGCCTTCACCGTGGGCGCGCTGAACTGCTGGGAGAACTGGATGCCGCTGGCCCGCACGGCGCTCTACGCGCAGGGTGAGGACCTGCACGTCGCCATTTGGCCCGGCGGAATGCACAACACCCCCGACATCACGCGATGGATCGCGCGCGAGTCGCGATCGTTCGTCATCTCCACGTGTGGCGTCCTGCGGCGGAGCGACATTCCCGATGGCCTTCCGCAGGGTGAACTGCTGCGCTCGTCGCTCCCCGACGTCATCGCCAACGGCGGGTCGTGCATCGCCGCGCCAGACGGGTCGTGGGTTGCGGCACCCCTCCCCGAGGAAGAGCGGGTGATCGTGGCCACGCTCGACCATGCGCGCGTGCGCGAGGAGCGGCAGAACTTCGACCCCGTGGGGCACTACGCGCGCCCCGACGTCCTGCGGCTCGAGGTAAACCGCGAGCGGCAGGGGACGGCCCGGTTCAGGGAAGGGGCGGGCGACGCGTCGTGACGGTATTGGCCGGCCACGGGGAGTGAAACGACCATGCCCACGGTCGAGCCCGCTGGCGAGCGTCCCTAACTGCTAACGACCGAGGGCGCTCGCAGGGACGGGGCGTATCACTCGGGAGATACGCTGCCGGCGTCTAGCGGCCCGAAGTGCAGTGCCACAAGATCCACTCGACTTCACGAGGTGGATGTGGGACGTGGAAGCTACGGGCGACGGGATGGTTGCTGGTCGATACGTCATCGAGCGGGAGGTCGGTCGCGGCGGGTCGGCGACGGTCTACCTGGCGCGTGACGTTCAGTCTGGCGCCCAGGTTGCCCTCAAGCTCCTGCACGAGGAGTTCTCCGGGTCACGCGCAGCGGAGCGCTTCACGCAGGAAGTCCGCCTCCTCAGGGAGTTCTCCCATCCCAGCATCCTGACCGTCCTGGATTCCGGCGAATGGAGCGGACGTCCCTTCTACGTCATGCGCTACGTGGAGGGCGAGTCGCTGCAGGAGCGGCTTCGGCGCGAACGTCGCTTGCCGTTCGAGGAGGTGGTGCGCATTGGCCGCCGGCTGTGCGAGGCGTTAGGCTATGCGCACGCTCGGAAGGTCGTGCATCGCGACGTAAAGCCGGCCAACGTGATGCTGTCGGGCGAGGATGTGTACCTGACGGACTTCGGCATCGCCAAGGCACTGGAGCCGCAATCGGGTCAGCTGCACAGCACCACTGGGGTCGCGCGCGGGACGCGGGCGTACATGAGTCCCGAGCAGGCGATGGCCGACCGCGACCTGGACCACCGGAGCGACATCTTCAGCCTGGGGTGTGTGCTCTACGAGATGATGGCGGGGCAGAACCCGTTCCACAGCGCCGACGAGTCGCGGATGCTGATGCGGCGGGTGACGGATGTGCCGGATCCGTTGTCCAGGCATCGCGATGGGGTACCGGCGGGGTTGGAAGCGGTGGTGATGAAGGCGTTGGTGCGGGAGCCGGCGGATCGGTGGCGTGATGTGGGGGAGATGGGGAGGGAGTTGGGGGGGAGCCTGGATCTCGGGAGGGCGGACCATAGGCGTGGGCGGCGTCGAATTGCGGCTTTCGCAGCGGTCGTGACGGTGGTGCTGTCGGTGGCGGCGATGTTCAAGCCGACGATGCGCGATGCTGCAGCGTCGTGCGCACTGGCGTCATTGGATGCGGTGTCGAAGCCGCGAATCGTCGTTGTACCCTTGACGCCCGACTTGGCGGGCGCGGCGCGACGATCAGAGGCGGACCTGCAGGCGCCGGTACTCGCGGCAATGCGGTGGCGCGATGCCGACGTCCATGCTGGCCCGGGGACGGCAGGAGTACTGCGCGATACACAAGCTGCCGTGTGCGCCGCGAGCAGGGCCAACTCGGAGATGCTCATCGCCGCCAGCACGAGCGCAACGGCGAGTGCCGAGTCGGTGAGTCTGCAAGTACGCGTGGTGTCACAAGGGGTGGACGTTCGAAGCGCGCGTGTAGTTTCGCGGGCGAGTGTGAGTTCAGCCGGTACGTGGACCGCGCTGATTCGAGCCGCGCTTCGGACAGCCGGGCCTCCATCGCGATACCCCGGCACGGACTCCGCCGAAACGTCGTTCTCGGCGTGGAGGGAGTGCTGGCGCGGCTGGTCCCTGCTCAATGCGGGAAGCATTGACTCGGCGATGCGACGGTTCAAGTCGTCGGGGGACCTGGACCCGAGCTACAGTTGCGCAGCGCTCGGCATCGCCATAGGCGAGCAGCTGCGTGCCGCAGCTCCCGAGGAGTCGCGTCGAACGGCGGTCCGAGCCCTTGCTCTCGATTGGCCATGGTCGCCGACCGAGCGCGCCATCTTGCGCGCCGCACTCGACCGTTCCGAGTCGCGATTTGGTGAGGCATGCGACCGCCTTCGGACGTCAGCGCTGCGGCAACCGAGTGATCACTTGCTCCTGACGGTGCTGTCCGACTGCCTGCGTGACGATTCCACGGTCGGGCGGCGGCCGAACGGCACGCTGGCGTTTCAGTCCAGCCGAATGGAGGCGCTGCGAACGCTGCTGCGTGCGAGCGAGAACGCTCCGGTTGGATTCGACCACGTCATTCTCACGCGGCTCGCGACAGTGGCTCCAACCGCGCCGACCGTTCGATGGGGATGGACGCCTGCCACTCCACGTGCGCGATATGCCGCGTATCCGGCATGGATGGCCGATTCGTTCGCGTATGAGCCTAAACCGCGCGAGCACGTCATCGCGTCGAGAAGGGACATGGTACCGGCGTCGCTCGGACTCGCGCTTGGAGAAGGCAAGCGACTGCGCATCGCGACTGCCGAGCGTTGGGTACGTCATGCGCCGTCCAATGGGGAAGCGCATCTGGAGTACGCCGCAGCGCTGGAGCTGGTGGGACGACTCCTCCCGGGATCAGCGGGCTCGAGGAGTGCCATGCAGGAGCTGGCGATGGCAGCCGAAGCCACTGAGTCGAAAGTGCCGCCGCTCCGTCTGTTGGAGAATCGCGTGCGCCTCTTGCTCAAGGCCGGTCGACTCGAGGAGCTCACCACGACGGTCGACTCGGCACTCGCTCGGCTCGACGTGGCGGATTCGAATCAGTTGCGCGTGATCGGTCCGCTGGCGCTCATGACCGGACGCGTGCAGATGGCGTTACCGATTGTGCGGGCGACGACTGCGCTGGACTTGGAGATCCCGCTCTCGGACGCTGCGGTGTCGGAGTTGGCCGAGTACTCCGTGCGGTCCGCCATCGGGTGTTGCAAGGTGCGGCTGGACTCATTGGAGGCGGCGTTGCGGCGCCGGCTTCGTGTCGAGCTGGATGCAACCACTCGCAAGCTGTGGGAAGACCGCCTGTTGTGGCGCGGCCTGTCGCAGGCGGCGAGCTGCCGAGGATGGTCGAGCGTCCTGCGCGCAGTGGGGGCAAACGACCGGGAGCTACAGATTCAGCAGTTGTTGGCTCGTGGCAGGCGCGAAGCCGCACGGCGCGCGCTCGACGAGCTCGGCGAGGAGCGGGCGCGCTTCGGGACTGGTGACATCGCGGTCGACTACGTGCTCCAGGATGCGCAGGTCGCGTTGGCACTCGGAGACACGGTGTTGGCGAGACGTCGTGTTGGCGGGTGGCTGGCGGCGCTTCCCGTGAGCGGAGCATTGGAGCTCCGGGAGCTTTCACAGGCGGCGTCGATCATTCCGCTCTTGATGCTGGCGGATGAACTGGGCGCACCCCTTCCGGAACCATGGCGGGAGTTTCGCCGGCCTGGCGAGGCGCTGAACACACTGCTTGGGCGCGCTGATGTGAAGGTTCTCGACATTGCGCGCAGCGACAGACCCCTCGAGAACCTGTGCCGGCTGCAATCACCTTCAGCAAGGGGGACCTGATGGGAGAGCGATATCACGACACGACTGTCCCGATCGAGAACGCAATGCGTCGCGCGCTCGTACTTGTAGCGTTGTGCATGGGATGCGGCAGCGGAAAGGACTCACAGCCAGGGGCGCGATTGTCGCCCGACAGCGCCTCGCCAGCGGTGGCGCCAACAACGCCCCCGCCGTCCATCGACGAGATCACCTTGAGGCAACCACTCAAGGACTACACCGCGGACAGCCTCTGGCGCGACTTCGGTCCGGAACAGACGGGGGGCCCTCCCTATGCGCGCGAGAGCAGTTCGCTCTTCCGATGGTGCGCGGGTAACAAGCGCTGCGACTTCAAGGTCAGGGCAACAGAGGCATCCCGAGTGGTCACGCTTGATTCCGTACCAGCCAACGGCGTGGTCATGGCGTTCTACAGACCGACCTCGTCGAATGATGACGAGTCGATGTACCGCATGCAGCGCAACGTACGGGGGTACTTTCTCGTGATCACTCCTGGGGCTGGAGGCAGCGCGAAGTGGCAGTTGGTCGGGGTGAGGACAAATGGCAAAAAGCATATTCTCCCTGCAGAAGGCACGTTCGGAGAGTTCAAGTCGTGCGACCACCGGTACAGGCCGGATTCTTCCGCTGCCGGCTTCGAGTCGTGTGAGAGGAAGCAGGAGCTGCACGAGCTGGCACAGAAGAACGGCACCAGCTTCGGTGCCGAACTCGAGGCGTATCGTGCGACGCTGATGCAGAAGCTCGAAGACGCGGAACGGAAGCAGGACGCGAACTTGATGAAGACGCTCGTGGGTGGGCCGTACGACTTTGCCTGGACGTCCTGCGCCGCCGGCTGTTGCCGCGCGACGCCCCTGTGATGCTTCGGCACGATGCAGTCGGCTGGAGCTGAGACGGCGCACCCTGGGTTCACCATGCCCCACCTCTCCATCCTCCGCCCCACCACCCTCACCCACCTCGACCCCGCGGCTGCGTCAGACCTTCTGGCGCAGCCGCGCCCCGCGTCGCTCCTCATCTACCTCGCCGCCGCACACCCCGGCGCCTTCCTCCGCCGCGACCACCTCGTCACGCTCTTCTGGCCGGAATCGGGGCAGGAACAGGCACGCACAAACCTCCGGAAGCTCCTCCATATCATCCGGCGCACGTTAGGCGAGGAGTCGATCGAGACGCGTGGAGACGAGGAGGTGCGCCTGCGCCCCGACGCACTGACCTGCGACCTGGTCGAATTCGAGGACGACTATCGCGCCCGGCGCTTCGCACGCGCCCTGGAACGGCTCGGCAACACACAACCGTCCGACTGGATCGCGGTCACTGGCTCGTCCGTGCTCGAGGACTGGGCCGCCGCCACGCGCATGCGCGTGGCCGATACGGCGTCGGCCGCCGCGTGGTCCATGGCGCAGCTCTCGGAGTCTGGCGCCGATCTCACGGAAGCCGGTCGCTGGGCGCGCCGAGCTGCCGACTTCGCCCCCGAGGACGAACGGCGGCTGCGCCGCGTGATGGAGTTGCTCGAGCGCATTGGCGAAACCGCGGGCGCGCTACGCCTCTACGAGCGCTTCGAGCAACGACTCGCCCGCGACCTCGACGCCCTCCCGGCTGGCGACACCCGCGCACTCGCACAGCGCCTGCGCCAGCGCTAGCTCGCGCGGCGCCGAGCGGGCGCCAAACGGCGTGACTGCGACGCTCGGTCGAGCGCGCCCTCCGCGCCCGGACCGCCGCGCATCGCTGACGAAACGCCAACGGAACGCTGGATGAACGTAGACCCCACGCACCTGCCCGCGTGTGGGAACGGTCACGGCACATCCGCTCGCGAACGTACGCTCGCAGTGCATCGACGAGCGCGCCCGCCCCTGCACTGGTCAACACGGCGCGCACGCACACTCGGAGCTGAACAATGTCCCCTTTCGCGAGTGGCCGGATTGCGCGAAACGCCTGGGCGTTCTCGCTGACGCTAGTGCTCGCTGCCTGCTGCGACATCACCGGCAGCTGCAGCGAGGTCTGCGAGGAAAGCACACAGCTGCTGACCAACAGCTTCAACACCTACACGGTGACGGGAGCCCCCGTCGCCACGTTCAGCCTCAGTCAGCACCATCGATCGGCGTCCGCAAGCTGCGGCGATGCGAGTGGCGGCGCCGTCACCCTGAGCGTCACCGGCATCGCCCCGGTTCCGCTGCGGTTCGAGTTCCAGGTGCAAGGCGTGGGGGCCACGGGGTTGGTCGTGTGGAACCATGCGGGGAGCGTCCCGCGCCTTGCACCTGGCCAGACGCTCGATCTCGGCCAGGTGGCTCGAACGCCGGTGCGCGTCGACGTCGGCGCGCGCGCCCTGCTCAGCAACATCGCCAGCGTGCCGTGAACGAGTGCGCTCGATCAACGACCCGAACGGAGGACTCCTGATGCGTACCCACGGCCCTCGGTGGACGACGCGCCTTGCCGGCGCCGCGTTCGCCGCACTCATTCTCCTGAACGCCTGCGGAACCGATCCCGTCACGCCGCAAGGCGGCGACGACGGACGCAACGTCCCTCGTGTCAATTCGGTCGTCGTCTCCCCGGCAGCGCCATCGCTGCGCGTTGGCGAGAGCACCGTGCTCTCGGCCGAGGTGCGCGATCAGAACGGAGCGTCGATGGCCGGCCAGGCAGTGGCATGGACCAGCGGGTCGGCCTCGATCGCCACAGTAAGCGGAAACGGAACGACGGCAACGGTGACCGCAATCTCGGCGGGCAGCGCCCTTGTCCTCGCCTCGGTCGGAGGCGTCTCCGGGAGTGCGACGGTGTCGGTTGCCGCGCCGCCGCAGCAGGCGCCCGTCGCCCTCGTCCGCTGCGCGCCCGCGAGTGTCACGATCCCGGTTGGGCAGACGGTCGCGTTGCAGTCGACGGCGTTCGATGCGGCCGGCAACATCATCGCAGGTCGCCCCGTCAGCTGGTCCGCCACGCCAACGAGCGTCGCGACCGTGACCGCCACCGGAGTGGTGACCGGCGTCTCGGCGGGTACAGCCCAGATCACGACAATCGTCGAGGGGCAATCATCGGCGTGCATCGTCACGGTGACTTCCGTGACGAGCCAGGTGACGCTCGTCGTCACCAACCAGCTCATCGCCACCGTCCAGATCCTCGTGAACGGCGCGCCAGTCGGGACCGTCCCCGCACAGTCCACGCGCCAGACCACCGTTGCCTCCACGGCAAGCATGGACGTGACCTTCGAAGTGATCGAGCCACGTCTCGGGACGCGCGTGCTGGGCGACCGGATGAGCGGACGCTGGACGCTCACCGCACCTACCGGGACGGTGAACCTGAACGTCGACAACCTCGTGGGCAGTCAGTGGTACTTCGCGCCACTCGTCAACAACCTCACGGGAACCTCACTGCTGATGGCCGTCAACTTCGGCCTACAGGCAGAGAACAGATGCCAGTGCGTGGTGCCACCGGGCGGACAACGAGTGTTCCTGGGGTACTATCGCCTGTATTCCAACTCGGTCTTGCATGCGTTCAGGGATGGATCGAGCTACACCGGCCCGTATTGGTACTTCTACGACTTTGGCAACGCCATCGCGCGCGGATCCGGCGTGCGCGAGTTCACGTTCAACGTCGCCCCGTGAAGAGGAGGAGGAAGATGAACAGACGATTGGCGGTGCCGGGGCTGGTGCTCCTGGCAACCTTCGGAACCCGGCCGTCCATGCTTCACTCCCAGGGGACACAGGGAGCGGCGCATCTGGAGCACCAACGCGCAGGACTCGCCCGAGACTCCCTGGTTCTGCTGCACAACCGCGTGATCGCCTACCTTGCCGAACGTGAGGCGTTCGAGCAAGCAGTTGCCTCGCGCAACGAACGCGATGACGGCGCATATCGTCGCCGTGCGTTGCGGGTGCTCGAACTCGGACGAGAGCTTCGCCGCATGTCACTCGAGGAGCGTGGTTATCGCGAGGCTCTTCGAAACTTCGCCGACGAAGCCCGCGCGCTGGACTCTCTTACGCCCCAGCCTGGGACGCGAGCAGCATTCGCGCGTCACGACGTCGGCGTCACGGCGCTCGCGTTGACGCCCCCGTTTCCGGGTGCGCTCTCACCGAACGTTGCCTTCACGCTTGGGATCGTGTCGCCACCGTGCAGCCGGTGCGGCGCAGGCGTGGAGCTGGGGACGAATCTCGCCGGCGCGGCACTCGGCGCCGCCGTCGGCGCACTTGGCGCGCCGGCAGGACTCAAGGAGTACTTCGAGAAGAACATCGCGCTGGGGCTCACGCTGGGGACGCGCAAGACGTCGCGCATCACGAGCGCCGTGTCGGTAGGTCTGGGGAGCGTGGACGTCCTCTCGCGCGCCCTGTGGCCCATGCTCGGCGTCGAGCAGTTCGACAGTAGCGATGCCCGGCTCCCGGCTGACGTGCGTGCGCGAGACCCGGCCCAGGGCACGTGGAGCGTTCCGCAGCTCGGTGTAGGTCTAACGTGGTACAGCAAGGCAGAAGTGAAGAAGCGATTGCAGGAGAACAAGCCGGTCCCCATCCTCTCGCTTGGCGTGCGGCTCCCCCAGTACTACCCGGGGAGCGCGTCCGCAGCGCTTGGCGCGTTGTTCAACGGCAACGAGCACAAGTATGCTGGTGTCGGATCGGCGCGCATCTTCGCGTCGCTCACGATTCCGCTCTTTCGGGTTGACGGGAGCTGAGCCGCGTTCAGGGAGCGGCGGCCGCTTTGCCGGGCCGCCGCTGCCCGGAACGCCACTCATTCATGTCCGGCCCCTCTCCCGCCTAACGCACCTTTCCGAACCGGATGTCCCGGCTCCGCTCATCGATGTTCACCACCAACCCGTTCACCTTCCCCTTCCCATCCCGCACGAACTGCACGGACCGCACGAAGAACGCGCTTCCGCCGAACTCCTCTCCCCACCGCCGCGTGAGCGTCAGCACGCCATGTCGCCGGTTGCGCATCACGAGCGCGCCATCCTTCACCTCGACGGCATACGTCGCCTGCAGCTCGTCGCTCACATAATCCCCCACGTAGTCGGCCAGGGCTCGCGCCGCTGGTTCACGGTCGCTCATGCGCGGTGAGAAGCGCCCACGATAGACGAGCCCAGTCACCATGCCGCTGGCATCGCGCCGGAACACCATCGACGCGCCGTAGTTGGCGACGAACAGCTCGCTGTCGGAGCGCGCCACGGTTTGTGCCACCTCCTCGCCGCTTGCCTGCACGGTGAGCGCCCCGCCGGCACGGCGGACGGTCGCGTACCACGCCGGGCCCAGGCGATACGTCCCCGGGTACGCGGCGAGCGCCTCTTCCGTCAGCTGCACCACGGGCCGCGTGACGGCGGCTGGCACGGGGGCGAGCTGGTCGCCAAGGAGGATATCGGTCACCAATTGCGCCGATCGCGTGGGATTCACCTGCGGCGCGTTGGCCAGCACCACGACGCCGAAGCGTTGCTGCGGGATGTGCATGACGTAGGTGGCGAAGCCGGCCCATGACCCGGTGTGCGCAATGGTGGCCGCGCCGCGATACTCGCCGTGCGAGAGGCCGAAGGCGTACGGAATCGTCGACCCGTCGTTGAGCACACCGCGCGTGCGCGTGAGCGCCATGGCCTGCGCCCCGCCCACGCGCATGGAGTCGAAGTTGATGACCCAGCGCGCCAGGTCCTCGACGGTGCTCATGAGCGAGCTGGAGCCGAGTGCGGTGAGGTTGTTGGTGACGGCATGCCACCGCCCGTCGGCTCCGCGCGTGTAGCCCAGCGCCCGGTCGGGGATCACGACCGTATGATCGTCGCGGAAAACGGTGCGCGTCATCCCTAACGGCTGAAAGAGATTCGCGTCGGTCCACGCCCGGAATGACTGCCCAGTCACCCGCTGCACCGACTCGGCCAGGAGATTGTAGCCCGTGTTGGAGTAGGTGTACTCGCTCCCCGGGACGAAGTTGAGCGAGCGCTGATGGTACGCCATCGTCAGGATCTGCTGGAAGGAGATGACGTCGTCAAAGCTCCAACCGGCGAGCCCCAGCGATCCGGGCCAGTCGCGCATCCCGCTGGTGTGGTGCACCAGGTGATTGATGGTGATCGGCTGTCCGATGTTAGACATCTCGGGGATGTAGCGCCGGATGTCGTCGTCGAGGCGGATCTTTCCTTCGCCGACGAGCATGGCGATCGCCAGCCCCGCGAACTGCTTGGAGACGGAGGCGACGTCGAAGACGGTGGACGGCGTGATGGCCACCCGGTGCTCGAGGTCGGCCATGCCGTACCCCTTGGCGAAGATCGTGCGTCCATCGCGCACCACGGCGATGGCGAGCCCAGGCGCATCGGTGCGGCTGTATGGCGTGAAGAGCGAGTCGATGCGCGCGACGGTGGCGCGCGGAAGCTCCTGCGCCGGCGCGCGCGTCGCGAGCAGCAAGGTGGCGCCGACGGCAAGCGCGACGACGCAGCGGGGCGCGCGGAGGTTGGAGGGCGTGTGGCGTTGGGGGGACATGGGAGCTCTGGGGACGAGG
The DNA here is from genome assembly GCA_020852815.1 of Gemmatimonadaceae bacterium. Lineage (NCBI taxonomy): Bacteria > Pseudomonadati > Gemmatimonadota > Gemmatimonadia > Gemmatimonadales > Gemmatimonadaceae > Gemmatimonadaceae bacterium. The sequence continues at coordinate 45,051 of JADZAN010000033.1, forward strand.
CGGGTCTATCGCGACCGATCCACGATCGCGCGCCCCTCGTTATGTCCCCGCACCGTGCCACGCGCAAGGCCGCGCGCGGGCGACGCGCGAGGCCATGGAACGCGCGTCGCGTACGGCCGGAGCGCCTCCGGGCAGCGGAACCGCGTGGGAAGGCGTAGCTTCTGCAACCCGAATGGATCCCACGAGCCTGCCGCCATGTCCATCGCCCCGCGCAGCCGTTGTGTCGTGATGCCCCGATTGCCCGGTGTTCACCCGCTCGTCGCAATCGCGACGAGCCTAGCGGCAGCGACCGCCGCACTCGCCCTTCCGGCGCGTGCACAGGCGCAACGCCGCCCGCTTGCGCGCGGTGTCCCCGCAACGCGCGTCACGCCTGCCATCGACACGATTCACGGCGTCGCCGTGGAAGACCGCTTTCGATGGTTGGAGTCGCAAACTGCCCCCGACGTGCTGGCCTGGATCGACGCGCAGTACCGGTATGCGCTACAGGTGCTCGGCCCCGAGACCGCTCTCCGCCGTGCACTGGGCGCGCGCCTTCGCGATCTGCTCGACGTGCCGACTTCGTCGCCGCCGCGCCGGGGCGGTGACTTCGAGTACTTCACGCTGCGGCGGAAAGGGGAAGAGGTAGCGGCCATCTATCGTCGTCGCTGGTCGCCCACCGCCGGTCGCTTCGAACCCGATTCGCAGTACGAGCGCGTGATCAACCCGCTCGACCTGCGCGCCGATGGAACTACGAGCGTGGGGATCGAGGGGCTGTCGCCCGATGGGTCGCTCCTGATGTACTCGGTGCGCGACGGCGGCCCCGACGAGACCACGGTGAAGATCCGCGACCTGCGGAGTGGCAAGGATCTCCCGGACTCGCTCCCCCGCGCGCTGTACGGGGCGCTCTCCTTTGCGCCTGACGGACAGGGGTTCTACTATGTCCATCGCTCGCGCTACGAGGGGCCGCGCTTTCGCTATCACGGCCTCGGGCAATCGCCGGGACGCGACTCGCTTATCTTCGGCGACTTCATCCTCCCCACGCACTTCCTCGCCGTCACCTCCGCGCTCAAGGGGCGCTATCGCATCTACACCATCTCGGCCGGCTGGGCGCGCAACGATATCGTCCTCGAGGACACGCAGACGGGGACGCGCACCTCGCTCACCGAGGGGACCAATGCGCACTTCACCCCGCAGGTGGTCGACGACGAACTCTGGCTCCGCACCGATCTCGACGCCCCGCGCGGGAAGCTGGTGGCGGTCGATCTCGCCAATCCGAGTCGCTCGGCGTGGCGCACCGTGATTCCCGAGGGAGACGACGTCCTCGACGCTTTCACGCTGATCGAGGGGAAACTCTACGTTACCTACCTGCGGAATGCTAGCCATCGTATCGCCGTCTTTTCTCGCAATGGCGCACCGGCGGGCGACGTTGCAGTCCCCGCCAACGCGACCGTTTCCATCCGTGGCGGCGACAAGGGGAAGGCGCTCCTCACCATCGCCTCGTTCACACAGCCGGGTATCACGTACGCGCTCGACCTTGCCACCGGCTCGCGTACCGTGTACGAGGCGAGCAAGGTCCCCTTCGATACCGCGGCCTTCGAGGTGGCGCAGCACTGGTATCGCTCCAAGGACGGGACGCGCGCCCCGCTCTGGGTGGTGCAGAAGCGTGGCCACGTTCGCAGTCGCAACACGCCGGCGCTCCTCCATGGCTACGGCGGCTTTGCCGTCAACCTCGGCCCCCGCTTCGACGCGCGAGCCGCGCTCTGGGTGGAACGTGGCGGGATCTACGTGCAGGCGACGCTGCGCGGCGGCAACGAGTTTGGCGAGGCGTGGCACAAGGGCGGGATGCTCGCCAACAAGCAGAATGTCTTCGACGACTTCACGAGTGCCGCGCAGTTCCTGGTGGACAGCAGCTTCACCTCGCCCGAGCGGCTCGCCATTCGGGGCGTGAGCAACGGCGGGCTCCTGATGGGGGCGGCGCTCACGCAACGTCCGGATCTCTTTGCCGCCGCCTTCGTCGGCGTCCCCGACCTGGACCTGGTACGCTTCCCCTGGTTTGTCACTCAGAACAACGCGCCGGCGCTCCTCGAGTACGGCGATGCACGCGTGCCCGCGGAGTTCGAGGCGCTGCGCCGCTTCTCCCCATACCAGAACGTGCGCGATGGGGTGAAGTACCCCGCCATCATGGTGCAGACCGGGATCAACGACACGCGCGTCCCGCCGTGGCAAGCGCGGCGCTTCGCGGCGCGCCTGCAGGAAGCAACGGCATCGGGAAAGCCGGTCATCCTCCTCCACGACTTGCGCTCCGGCCACGCCGGCGGACGATCGATGAGCGGGAACGTGGAGCTGGCGACGCGTGAGATGGAGTTCCTGCTGCGGCACGTTGGCGCGCTGCGCTGAGTCCTGCTTCTTCGTTCGACATCCTTCCAGCACGAACCGACCATGTCCCCCTGCACACGAATGCTCCGCACGCCGCAGGCACTGTGCTTCGTCGTTGCCTTCCTCGCGGCATTGGCCTCCACGCACACTGTGGGCGCCCAGGATCTCTCCACCCTCCCGTGGCGTCACATCGGCCCCGCATCCTTCGGCGGGCGCATCGACGACGTCGAGGCCGTACCCGGGAAGCCTTCGACCGTCTTTGTCGGGACGGCGGGGGGCGGCGTCTTTCGCAGCACCAACAACGGGACGACGTGGACGCCGGTCTTCGACCGCGACGGTCGCTCGACCTCCATCGGCGACATCGCCATCGCGCCCAGTGACCCGGGAATCGTCTGGGTCGGCACCGGCGAGCCCAACAATCGGCAGAGCACCACGTGGGGTGACGGGATCTACCGTTCGCTCGACGGCGGCGACACGTGGACCCACATGGGGCTCAGGGAGACGCAGCACATCGGGCGCGTCGTGATCCACCCGCGCAACGCGAACATCGTCTTCGTTGCGGCTGTCGGACGGCTGTTTGGCGCCAGCGACGAACGCGGCGTCTACCGCACGACGGACGGTGGGCAGAGCTGGAAGAAGGTCCTAGCGGGCAACAACGTCACCGGCGCCATCGACGTCGCCCTCGATCCCGACGGACGGACGGTGTACGCCGCGATGTATCAGCGACAGCGCCGCGGCTTCGGCTTTGTAGGGGGAGGGCCGGGGAGCGGGCTCTATCGCTCGCGCGACGGCGGCGACTCGTGGGAACCGCTCACCAACGGGCTTCCCGTGGGCGTGAAGGGGCGCATCGGGATCGCCATCGCGCCGAGCCAGCCCAACACCGTCTACGCCATCATCGAGGCCAAGGTCGGCGGCGTCTTCCGGTCGGATGACAAGGGGAATACGTGGACGCGGCAGTCGTCGCTCAACCCGCGCCCCATGTACTACTCGCAGATTCGCGTCGATCCGCAGCATCCCGACCGCGTCTGGGTGCTGGGCACCGAGCTGCACAAGTCGATCGATGGCGGGAAGACCTTCACCACGGAGAAGACCGGAGAGCGCATCCACGTCGACCACCACGCGCTCTGGCTCGATCCCGCCGATGGCAACCACATGATGTTGGGGAACGATGGCGGGTTGTACTTCACCTACGATGGCACCCGCACCTGGGACTTCATCGACAACCTCCCCATCGGGCAGTTCTACGATATCGACGTCGACGATCGCGACCCGTACTACGTCTACGGCGGGGCGCAGGACAACGGGACGTGGGGCGTTCCGGTGCGCACGTGGAATGGCGTGGGGATCACCAACGCCGACGTGGTCAACATTGCGTACGGCGACGGTTTCTTCACCGTGACCGATCCTGCCGACCCGCGCTACATCTACGCCAATTCGCAAGGCGGGCGCGCCTATCGCGTGCACCTGGCGACGCGCGAGGAGCGCGGCATTCGCCCCGTACCCCCCGACGCGAAGGAGACGTATCGCTTCAACTGGAGCACGCCCATGCTCCGCTCTCCGCATGATCCGCGCACCGTGTACTACGGCGGGAACAAGCTCTTTCGCACGCGCGACGGCGGACAGTCGTGGGACGTTGTCTCGCCCGACCTCACCCGGGCGCTCGACTGGAAGACGCTCCCCATCATGGGGATTACCCGCGACTCCACCACGCTGTCGCGCGACGACGGCGTGAGCGACTACGGGACCCTCACCTCGATCAGCGAGTCCCCCGCGGCGCGCGGCACGCTCCTCGTGGGTACCGACGATGGCAACGTGCAGCTGACGACTGATGGCGGGACGACGTGGACCAACATCACGTCGCGCTTCCGCCTGGCCGCGCCGCGCTGGGTGAGCAAGGTCCTCTGGTCGCAGCACGACGCGCGCACGGCCTACGTCACCTTCGACGGGCACTACGACGACGACATGTCGCCGATGGTGTATCGCACCACAGACGGCGGTGCCACGTGGCTCTCTGTTGCGGGCGACCTTCCGGCGGGGCACTCCATCAAGACCATCGCCGAGCATCCGGGCAACCGCGATGTGGTCTTCGCGGGGACCGAGTTCGGGCTGTACGTCACCTTCGATGGCGGAAAGTCGTGGAAGCACGCCGGCGGTTCGCTCCCACGCGTGCGCATCGACGACATCGCCATCCACCAGAAGCACCGTGACCTCCTGCTGGGCACGCACGGGCGCAGCTTCATTGTCCTCGACGACATCGCCCTCTTCGACAAGGGGGCGCCGACGGTTGCGGCGGGCGAGACGCAGCTCTATCCCATTCGTCCCTCGATGCAGCGCTTCATCACGCGTGTCCTCCCCACGCCGGGGGCGCGCAACTTCCAGGCGCCCAACCCGCCGTCGGGGGCAATCCTCACCTATGCGTTAGGCGCGCAGGCGTCGGCGGGCGACACCGTCGCCACCTTCACGGTCACCGACGCCAGCGGGGCAGTGGTGCGCACCATCAAGGCGGACGCCACGCCCGGCATTCATCGCACGGGCTGGGACCTGCACCGCGATCGTGCGCCTGGCGTGAGCGACAGCGACGAAGGGTGGTTCGGGGCGCCGACCGGGGCGTGGGTCGTCCCCGGGCGCTACACCGTGACGCTCGCCGCGCGCGGGAAGCGTGTGTCGCAGCCGGTCGACGTCCTGGCCGACACGCGCCTGGAGATTGCCAGCGGTGCGCTTGACGCGCGTGCCGCCGCCTCGGCGACGCTCTCCACGCTGCAGGGTGCGTTCAACGACGGCGTGGAGTTGCACAAGAAGATGGTCGCCGAGCGTGAGCGGTTGGAGAAGGCACTCGCCGGGAATGCGGTAAAGCGCGACTCGCTGGCGACGCTGATGGGGCAGGTGAAGCAGCGGCTCGACTCGTTAGGGCGCCGCTTCGGTGCCGGCTTCGGCGGTCCCAAGTTCGGCTTCCTCGACCTGGACGGCGCCATGCAGGCGTCGAGCACGGGGCCCACGGTGGCGCAGGGGCGCACCATCGAGCAACTCGGTGCGCAACTCAAGGTCGATCTCACGTCGCTGAACGCGCTGCTCGCCGGTGCGTTTGCCGAGCTGCAGCGGAAGGCGGAGGGGGCGGGGGTGGTGCTGGCGCCGGCGAGGGTGCCGCAGGAGTAAAGTGGAGCAGGGGGAGGGTGTTTTCCCATTGCGTCTTCGCGTCTCGGTCACGAAGCTAGAGGGAGTTGGTGCACTCGGGAACGGTGGACGGAGCGTGTCGCGGATGGGAGACGTTCGGGGGCGCAGGCGAACCTGGTGTTGGGCGCTGCCGGTGGCGCTCGCCCTTGTGGCGGGCGCGTGCAGTGACACCGGTGCGCCCTCGCCGCTGCGCCCGATTCGCCTCCTGCCTAACGTTGCGCTCGAGGGATCGGTCCGGGCAAATGATACCGCGCGCTACTACTTCCAGGGTGCGGCGGACGTGCCCTTCACCATCGCAGTGACTGCGCTGCGCAGCACGGTCGCCCTCATCGTGCGCGATTCGTCCGGGCAGGAGCTGGTCCCGCGTGTTCTGGCGACGACGAGCGCTCCAGAGAAGGTGACCGGTACGACGTGGTTGATCGAGCGCAGTACGGCGGCGCGGTACGACATCCTGCTGATCGGTGACGGTCGCTTCTCGTTGCGCGTGTTCGAGGGGACGCCTGAGCATGCGCCGGCGGAACTCGTCCCCGGGACCACGATCGACGAGGCGATAGACGTTCCCAACGATGTCGATGTCTTCACCTTCCGCGGGACGCCGGGCGACCTCTTCATCTTCTACGTACGAGGGCTCGATCCTTCCGGCGGGAAGCAGCTCGAGGCGCAAGTCGTCTCCCTGCCGATGTACCCCGACAATCTTTTCGCCGTCTCGTACGGCAACGATCCGGAACTCGAGACGCAGTTCTCCCGGACGTTCGTCGTTCCCGACGACAAGCCGATCACCCTTCGCGTGTCCGGCAGCTATGTCGGACAGTACCAGTTGCTCGTCAGGCGCATCGATCGCCGTCCCGAAGTGGCGGCTCCCGTGGCGGTCGAGAATCACATCACGCTGACAGAGCGCCTCGACTACGTCGGCGACATCGACGACTTCCGCATCACCGGCACGCCGGGGGCGATGTACAACGTCTTCTTCCGTCTGGCGAACGGTCACCCGGCGCAGGTGGCGTCTGCTCATTTCGTTCCCGACGACACCAGCGCCATCGAACGTGTCGTGCGAAGCATGGGATCCGACACCTCGTGGCGGGACCGTTCGACCGGTCGCGTGACGCTTGACGCGAGCGGGCGCGCCACCGTCTCGGTGATCCCGGAAGGAGTGACACGCGGGGCGTACGAGCTCTACGTCTACCGCGTCGATCCCCGGCCGGAACAGGGCAAGGAAACACTCGCGCCATCGGACAGCGTCACGCAGGAGACGATCGAGCTCCCCGGCGACCGCGACGACTATGATATCGACCTCGACGCCGGCGACACGCTGATCGTTACCTTTGCCGCCCCGCTCCCGTCCACGGTGGCCGTCATCGAGGTGACGCTGCTTGCGCCTGACGGAACGATCATGGCGCGCGAGACGGCCTACGACAACGTCCCCATCCTCCTGCGACTGCGGGCGGGAACGAGCGGGCGCTATCGCGCGCGCGTCGATAACGTGTTCGGAGTCGGGCGCGAATACCTCGGGACGTACACGCTCGCCACGCATCGCTTCAGTGGCGCCCCCGAGTCGGGGAGCGGGCGACTCGCGTGGGATGAGGAAGTCGTCGAGGCGCTCGAACCGGCGGGCGACGAGGATCATTACGAACTCGATGTGGTACCGGGCGAAGCCTTCGAGCTCTTTCTCGCCACCGTCGATCTTGGCGCCGGCGAGTGGTTCATCGCTGAGCTTGGCAAGTATCCCGACGCCGGCGGCCTTGCCTACCTCCTGCCGGGGGATCGACAGTATGCGGGATCGCGGCGGCTTCTCGTGCGCGAACCGGGACGCTATCGCGTGTGGGTGCACGCTGGGGTGCAGGGGGACGTGCTCACACCGCGAGGGCGCTATCGCCTCACGATCCGCCGCCTGCCCATGACCCCTGAGCGGGTGAGCGCGATCCTCGCGCCGGGCGACGTGGTGACCCGCGAATGGGTCGACTACCCGGGCGACATCGATCAGTTCACGGTGCGGGGCACCCCCGGGGGTTATGTACGTGCTACCCTCGCCGTTCGCCCACCGGGCGGAAGGGTCGACATGGAGGTCCTCGATCCGCCCACCTTAAACGTCCTGACCGCGACGAGCAGTGTCGGCTATCGCCCGGCCTTGGGACGCCTGCGAATCCCTCCGTCCGGGATGCTCCAGCTACAGCTGCTCGAACCTCAGCGTGCGGCGCCCTTCACCGTTGTCGCGCCGTATACGCTTGCAGTGCCCAACATTGACGCGCGCCCCGAGCATTCGCCCGCCGTCATCGCGATCGGCGACACCATCAGAACGGAATCGCTGGAGGACGGACTCGATCTCGACGAATTCGCCGTAACGGCGACCGCGGGGAGCACGCTCGCTGTGGTCATCGACACGCCGGACGGTGTGCCGCGCCCCGGCTTGTACATCGAGGCGATCGATCCGCGAACCGACACCATTCTCGGCGAGGTTTCGTGCTATCAGCCGTCGCGGTTCTTCGGCCAGTCGCGCACCCTCGATTTCACGATCCCGACGACCGGGTCGTACATCATTCGCATACGCAAGCTCGAGGAGTACGACGACGGACCCTGGCGCTACACGTTTGCGGTCGTGCGCCCTTGAGCGGGAAGTCCGCCCTTTCCCGCGCGGGGACATTCGAAGATCGCGGTCGCGTCCTTCTATGGGGCACCTCATCCGAACGGTAGTTTGGTGCGACTCCTTCTACAGGGCATCGACTGGTGCGTGCACTAGACCTCATCTCGTCCTCCGCTTTGGCTGTCGCCGTCTCGTTGGGTTTCGCGGCACCCGTTGGTGCGCAGGCCCAGGGCCGCGGCCGTGTGTCCGCCATTCCTTATTTTCCCGGTCCCACCTGGGAGCGCCGCTCCGCCGCAACGGTGGGGCTCGACTCCACCAAGCTCGCCGACGCGATTGCGTTCGCCATCAAGAGCGATGCGAAGGGGTCGCGCGACATGGAGGAAAACCACTATCGCACGTTCGGGCGCAACGAACCGCTTGCGCAGGGGATCGGTCCGTTCAAGCCGCGCGGCGACCCGAGCGGCGTGATCGTGCGCGGCGGCTATCTCGTGGCGCAGTGGGGCGACCCCGATCGCGTCGACATGACGCACTCGGTGACCAAGTCGTTCCTCTCGGCCACCGTCGGGATGGCCTTCGACCGCGGACTGATCCCCTCGGTGAAGGACACGGTCTGGAAGTCGCAGGCGCCGGTGTACCGTTTGCGCCTGACGGCACCCTCCGAGCCGGGGAGCGAGCTTGGGCGGTCGATGTTCATCGACCCGTGGAACACCCCGCACAACCGCACCATCACGTGGGACGACCTGCTGCGCCAGACGAGCGACTGGGAGGGAGCCATGTGGGGGAAGCCGGAGTGGGCCGATCGTCCATTGCCTAACGCCGCCGAATGGACCACGCGCCCCCGCAAGCCGGCGGGGACGGCGTACGAGTACAACGACGTGCGCGTCAATGTCCTTGCCCTGGCCGCGACCAACATCTGGCGGCGCCCTCTTCCCGAGGTGCTGCGCGACAACCTGATGGACCCCATCGGTGCCTCGCGCACCTGGCGGTGGAACGGCTACGACAACGCCTGGATCACCCTCGACGGGCGCCCCGTGCAGGTGGTGAGCGGCGGCGGCCACTGGGGGGGCGGGATGTTCATCAACGCCTGGGACATGGCGCGCTTCGGCCTCCTCACGCTGCGTCGCGGCGTGTGGGGAGACAAGCGCATCCTCTCCGAGGAATGGGTGAAGCTCTCCCTCACCCCTACCGTTCCGCAGCCGACGTACGGCTACATGAACTGGTTCCTCAACACCGACAGGAAGTGGATGCCGAATGCGCCAGCATCGGCGTTCGGTCACGTCGGTAACGGGACGAACCTCGTCTTCGTCGACCCGGACCACGACCTGGTGGCGGTGGTGCGCTGGATCGAGAACGGGCAGGTGAACGAGTTCCTGGGACGGCTCATGGCCGCGGTGGTGAAGTAACCTGCACGCGCTTGGGTGGTTGCGCACGCCCACCACCTCAGCGCACGCCCACCACCTCAGCGCACGCCCACCACCTCAGCGAGCGCCCACCTTCCCAGCGAAAGCTGGGATCCATTTGTCGTCGCGCCGTACGCGAACAGTCGTGCGTGGTCGCTGCCCGAAGGCCGGTCGCTGCCCTCGGCGTGCTCGCCCACCACCAGCAATTGGCGCGCGCCTCCGCGTGGTGAAAGAACGTCGTGCTCGATGGTGAACACGCTTCCTGCTCCATCGCGAAAGAGCCCACACACTAACGCACTGAAACCGTCCGCTCCGCCCTAGCGACCTATCGAACGGCGGGCCAGCTTCTCGCTCGACCCCTTCGACACGATGACGATGCCTTGGTCGCACGCCGTCCAAACGAGCGCCCGCTGCGCACTCGCGGTTGCGCTATTGCTTCCCGCAGCGCCCGCGCGCGCCCTCTCACAAGCCGTCGCGCGACCGCACATCGCCCGCGCGTTGCGCGTTGAGGACTTCTACGCGTTGCGCGCCGTCGGTGCGCCCACCATCTCGCGCGACGGCCGCTGGGTCGCCTTCACGGTGACCTCGCGCGTCGAGGCGACCAACGCGGAGCCGAGCGAGGTGTGGCTCGCCCCGTCTGACGCGTCGCGCCCGGCGCAGCGCGTCTCACCCGAGGGGCTTAGCGCGACGCAGCCGCGCTGGACCGATGGCAGCACGTTGCAGTTTGTCGCCGACAACAAGGGGTGGCAGCTCGATCCGGCCGCGCCGGCGCAGGTGACGGAAATCGAGCGTCCGACGACGCGACGCCCCGGAGGCGAGTTGACGCTTGCCGCGCCTAACGGCTCCCTCGTCGCGTATCTCCGAAACAGCGCGCCCCCGCCTCGCACGCCGCCGACGCGCTCCGAGTTCGAGCAGCGCCACGAGGCGCGCTTCAAGGGGCGCCAGTTCGACTGGCTCGACTTCCAGCGCGACGGGCAGGACTATCCCGCGCCGAGCCGCATCGACCCGTACGTCACGCCGGCGCAGGAGCTCTGGATCAGTCGCAACGGTGGTGAGGCGCAGCAACTCACGCGACTCGGCCTGCGTCCGCAGGGCGCCCAGTGGAACCGCGACGCCACGCGCCTCCTCTTCGTCGCCGACTCCAGCTATCGCGAGGAGCGTCGCTACGGCGCGAGCGCCGTCTACACCGTTGCACTTGACGGATTTGTTCGCCGCCTGACGCCCGAGCGCGACTACCAGCACACCAACGCTGCCTTCTCCCCCGACGGGAAGTGGGTGCTGTACACGAAGCAGCTCTCGACCGACGCCGTCATTGCCCGCAAGCTCGACCACGGCGGGGCGAGCGACCTGAATGTGGTTGCTGCTGACGGTGGCGCGGAGCGAAACCTGACGGCAGAGTGGGACTACCTGCCTACCGATGCGCAGTGGAGTCCGGACGGACGCTACGTCTACTTCTTGGGCGGTGTGGGCGGGACGACGCACCTCTTTCGCGTTGCGGCTGCCGGCGGCCCGGTCGAGCAGGTGACCAGGGGCGAGCGGCGCATCAACAACCTCGACATCGACGAACACTTCACGACCATCACCTACACCGTCGGTCTCATCGACGCGCCGGCCGACGTGTACGTCGCCAGCATCGACGGATCGAAGGAACGTCGCCTGACGACGCTCAACGCCGACGCCCTGCGCGAGGTCTCGCTCTCCCGCGCCGACCGACTGCAATTCCCCAGCAAGGACGGAACGCCCATCGAGGGGTGGATCCTCCCGCCGTTCGCCTATCGCGCCGGTGGCGGTCCCTACCCGCTGGTGGTGATGAACCACGGCGGCCCCCACTCGGCGGACGGATACGCGTTTGACTTCAAGGCGCAGTACCTCGCCGCCAACGGCTACTTCGTGCTCAAGGTCAACTTCCGCTCGAGCACCGGCTACGGCGAGAAGTTCCTGTGGGCCACCTGGGGTGCGTGGGGGAACAAGGACGGCGAGGACGTCATGGCCGGCGTCGACTATGCCATCGCGCACTATCCCATCCACCGCGCCAAGGTCGCCACGATGGGGCATTCGTACGGCGGCTTCATGACCAACTGGCTCATCACGCAGTACCCGGATCGCTTCGCAGCTGCAATTCCCGGCGCCGGCATCGTGAACTGGGTGAGCGACTACGGCACCGCCGACATAGCGCGCACCAAGGAGACCGAGTTCTACGGGACGCCGTGGGACCCCAAGGCGCGCGAGATCATGATCCGCCAGTCGCCGCTCACCTACGCCGACCGCGTGAAGGCGCCGACGCTCTTCGTGCACGGCGCCAACGACGAGCGCGTCCCGTATTCCGAGGCTGAGCAGATGTACGTCGCGCTGAAGAAGAACGGCGTCTCCACGAAGATGATCCAGTACGAGGGGCAGTGGCACTCGATCGGTGGGTCGTGGAATTCGGTGCACCGGATGCTCAACGAGCGGCGGTGGCTGGACGAGTGGTTGAAGGGGGCGGGGGTGTCGTGAGGGCGGGGGGGTGGCGTGCGGTGATGCTTCTCGTGCTTGGCGTCAGTGCTCGGACGATGCACGGTCAGGTTGTGGAAGGAGAAGTACGTGGGTCGCAAACGGGAACATCGATTGGCCCCACGCTCGTCCGGGCGATCGACGTTTGGACGGGTCGGGAGATCGCACGCGTCCTTACCGACCACCGCGGACGCTTCACGCTGCGCGCAGTGGCCGGCGAGGAGTTCATCCTGGAACTCCGGCGCATCGGCATTCGTCCGACCACGACCGCTCCCCTGCGACTCGGTGTCGGTGAAACATCCCGACGCCAATTCACGGTCGACGAGATCGTCGTTCCGCTGGATCGCGTCGCGGTCGAGGCGAAGGCAACGTGCGGTTCCGGCGCGGCACACTCCGTTGAGGTGGCTCGCCTACTCGAGGAGATCCGTACGGTTGTCGGGATGGCGGAACTGTCTGTGAGCACTGTCGCCACGGACGCAGATGTTCGAGCGTTTCGTCGCATGATGCAGCCGCAGTCGAATGCTATTCGATCGGACACGCTATCGACCCTTCCCGGAAGGTATCGCTGGCCGTTTCGCGGCCCTTCGCCGAAGCAACTGGCCACGGCTGGTTACGCGACGACGCACGACGACGGCAGCATGACGTTCTTCGCTCCGGATCCGCGAGTCATTGCGTCTCCGGAGTTCCTGGAAACGCATTGCTTCTCCATCACGCCAAACACGCGCGATACCGCGCTCGTTGGACTCTCCTTCGTGCCGCTGGGTGGTCGCAGTATGACCGACATCGAAGGAACCGTCTGGCTCGATCGACTGACCGCCGAGCCGCGAGAAGTCGAGGCGCGTTACGTGCGCACGCCTCGTCCAGAGTACGAGTCGCGGTCGACGGCGACGGTGCGCTTCGCGCGTTTGGCCGACGGACGCTGGATAGTCGCGTCATGGGCGATTCGAACTCCGGTTCTGACCATTGCGCGTCGTCCCGGCGGTCGTGTGGACGCGATCCGAGCGCCCGCCGAGGAGCGAGTCGACGTCGTTGCGATCCAGGAGGAGGGAGGGTTCGTGGAGTTCGGCGATGGCCGATTCTCGCCGCTCGGTGCAATCTCGGTCGACACACGAACTGAGGGTGCGCCGAGTGGTGAGCTGCAGTTGCTGCTGTCGGGAACCGGCCGACGCGTCAGCGTTGTCGACGACGAACCCGTCACGCTTGTCGACGTATCGCCGGGACGATACATGGTACTCGCGTATTCCCCTGCCGAGCCGCCGGGCGAGACGAGGGCGAGTCGCGCCGAGCTCGACGTGGTCGCCGGACGAACCACGACTGTACGTCTCGACTGGAGCCGCGACACGAGTTCAACCGCGCCGATGTGCCCGGCGCCGAAAGGCGGCGCCTCATCGATCGCGCTCCTCGTTGTCTTCCTCGATTCAGCATCAGGGCAACTGGTGCGCACCGCGAGCGCGCGACTTCGCGCAACGCACGATCAACTGGTGGATCCATCGAGGATCCGCTCGACCGTCACCAATCGCCCGATCTCATCTGCACCTGACGGGTGGTTCATCGACTGCGAGCGACGCGCGGGCGAGCGCGTCGAGCTGCAGTTCTCGGTTGACAAGCGACGGATCGACATTCCGCTCGGGCTGCTGGGCGATCGCCCCCTCGAGGTGCGAGAAGTGATGGTGCCGATGCTCGCACAGCGGTCGCGGTGAGGCCTGGCGTTGTGGTGGAGGTGTGGCAACGCGACATCTCGCGCGCACCGCGCGGAGCGAATGGATCCCAGCGTTCGCTGGGAAGGTGGGCGCTGGTGTGGTGGAGGCGGCGCCAATGACGGCGCACGCCCGGAGTCTCGGCGGCGAGTGCGACCGCTCGCGCACGACGCAATGACAAATGGATCCCAGCTTTCGCTGGGAAGGTGGGCGCGAAGGAGAATGGTCGCGTGCAAGACGGGCGCTGCGCCTCACGCGCCCCTTCGCGCGCCCTTCGCGCGCCCCTGCCCACACCACGGCCAGCCGCGCACGCCCCCACTCTCGAGTGCAGTCGCCACCGCTCGTGCACACCGCAATGACAAATGGATCCCAGCTTTCGCTGGGAAGGTGGGCGCGAATCGAATGGCCGCCTCACGCACCAAAACGAATCCCCCGCCGCCGCGCTCATCGCGCAACGACGGGGGAGGCGCGAACGCCTAACGCCCGGAATCGTGTCCCACCACGTACCAAACGCCTTCGTGCACCTACCACCCTACCCCATCAGAAGCTCGTCCGCATCGAGAACACCACGTGACGCCCCGCTTCCGGTCGCACGAAGGCACTGTTCGCCGCCTCCGCATAGAGCGTGTTCGCCACGTTGTTGATCCCCAACGCCAGGTCCTGCGGCCGCCCGCCCCAGTTGGCCACGCGCAGCCCGCCGCGCAGGTTCACCACGGTGAACGCCGGCAGAACCGCCCCAATGGGCGACGTCCCCAGGTTGATTTCCTGCTGCTTCCCCTGATGGCGCACGGCCCCCTCGGCCCAGAAACGACGGCTCGCCGGACGGTAGCCGAGTGCGGCGTTGAGCTTCGAGCTGTACGTCCCCGCCACCGGGATGTCCGGACGGTCGGGGTTCTTCGTCTCCAGCTTCGTGTAGTTGGTCGTGAGGTCGAAGCCGCGCGTGAGGTCGACGCGGAGCGAGGCCTCGTGCCCAAATGTGCGCAGGCGCTCGACGTTGATGTTCTGGAACTCCGCCAGGCGCCCGATGGTGCGCCCGGTGGGGCGCGTCAGGATTCCGTCCTTGAGATTGTTGCGGAAGTAGAAGTACTCGAAGTCGACGCGCGGGAAGTTGGCGCGCATCCCCACGTCGTAGTTGGTCGAGTTCTCGGGATCGAGCCCGGGGTTGGCCACCTGGATCGCCGTCCCGTCGGTCGACGGCCCCGAGAAGTAACGCTCGATGAGGTTCGGCGCGCGGAAGCCACGGCCGTACGTCGCCAGGGCGCTCACGTGATCGGTGATGCGATAGATCCCGTTCACCGCGTACACCGTCGTCCGGTTGTTGGCCACCAGCCCCGCCACGCTATCGGGGAGCCCGATGGTCTTTCGCGTCTCGGCGTGCACGTCGTGGTAGCGAACGCCGGTGATCACCGAGAAGCGGTCGTGCAGGCGCCAGTCGCCCTGGACAAACAGCCCCAGGTTGCGCATGTCGGCGTCGGGGAGCGACGGGCGCGTGTTGCTGCTGACGATGGGGCTGGGCCCGAATCCGACCATGCGCGAGTACGATGAGTCGGTGGCGATCGCGTCGTCCTTGACCGCGTCCACGCCGTAGGTGAAGACGACCTTGCTCAGCACCTTTGCCGCCTCGACGCGAAGCCCCTTGCTGCCCACGTCGGTGTAGTTGAAGCTCCTGCTGTTGATCACCCCGGTGCTCCCCGGCCCCATGGGGACATAGACATCGACGAACGAGTCGAAGTCACGCTGGTTCCCCTGCGTGTACACGCTCACGTCCACACGATCGGCCACGCCCAGCCCTAACGACGAAAAGTTGAGCCCGGCCGACGTCTTCTGCATGCGCTGCCATGGATACGTCAGCTTGATGCGCGTCGAGGTGTCGCCAAGGATGCGCGGCTCCACGAAGCCAAAGCCGGCGTCGTTGGCGGCGTATCGGTCGTGGCGAATCCACGCGCTCCCCTTGCCCAGCCCGCGATACGTGGCGTGCAGGTTGAGTGAGCGGTCGCGCACCCCCGAGTCCTCGAGCCGGATTCCGTCGGGAAGTGTGAGGTCGCCGAAGCTCCCACCCGGCACTTCATAGTTGCCCGCGTTGCGCAACGACCCGCTGGCGGTGAAGGCGAAGGCGTTGCGCGTGAAGGTCACCGAGCCGTCGCCGCGCTGTTGGTCACCAGCGCCAGCGTAGCGGAACCCGAGATTCCCGCGCACCTTCGTCGTCCCGTCGCCGCGCGGCGACCGCGTGATGAGGTTGATCACGCCGCCAATGGCGTCGGAGCCGTACAGCACCGACGACGGCCCGCGCACCACTTCGATCCGCTCGATCTGGTCGACGTCGACCAGCGCCGGCAGCTCACCAAAGTCCTGCTGCCGGCGGTTGTTGTTCATGCGCAGCCCGTCCTGCAACAGGAGGATGCGCTGCCCGCGCTGCCCGCGGATCGAGGGGCGCCCCTGGTTGGGCCCAGTCCCCACGACATCGACGCCCGGCGCGTCCTTCAGCAGGTCGGCGGCGCTGTTCGGCGCCTTCTCGCGAATGCTCGCCGAGTCGACGACGGTCACTGGCTGCGGAACCCTGGAGACTTCGGTGGGGGCGCGCGTGGCGGTCACGGTCACCGCGCGCAGGGTGCGCGCCGAGTCCGGGCGTTGCTGGCGCTCCTGCGCGCTCACGGAAACAGAAAAGGCGGGCGCGAGGAGCAGCGCAGCCGCCAGTATCGGAGTTAGGGGGAAAAGTCGCATGGTGCAAACTGCTACTTCACCTGCGAAGCGATGCATTGTGGCTTGTACGTAGAGGCATTGTAGGGCTTCGCCTTACGTGCGGGATTCCCCGCCGGTGCGACCGCGCGCCGAGATCGATCGTGAACACGGCTCCATCGACCGCAGGTTGGTCGACCGTTCGCCCACTCGCGCCGGGGTGTACCGTGGCCATCTTCCCGCACGCAAGGCGCCCGGTCGGTGGCCCTCGCCCAGCTCGGCGGGTCACCGCCTCGGGGAGGGCGATTCGGGCGCTCGAGACGCGCGAAAGCCAAGCGCTGGCTGAAGTTGCGAGCCTGACACCGGCAGCGGCCTTGGCCCGGTTCGGCACCGCTCGCTCCGGACTTACGGCAGCGGAGGCCGCGTCGCGGCTGGCGCAGCACGGCCACAACGAAGTCTACGTACGCTCGCGCGACGGGTGGGGGTGGGCGCTGCTCCGCGCGCTCGGCAATCCCCTGGTGCTCCTCCTCGTCCTGCTGGCTGCAGTCGCCCTCGCCACCGGAGACGTGCGCGCCGCGGTGGTGATCGGGGCGATGGTCGTGCTCGGCGTCATCCTCCGCTTCCTGCAGGAGTCGCGGGCCACAGCGGCGGCGGCGCGCCTGCGGGCGATGATTCGCGTGACGACCACGGTGGTGCGCGATGCGCGGGACGTCCAGGTCCCGCTGCGCGACGTGGTGCCTGGTGACGTGGTGCGGCTGGCGGCCGGGGCGATGGTCCCCGCCGACCTGCGCCTGATCGAGGCCAAGGATCTGTACGTGAACCAGTCGCCGCTCACCGGCGAGTCGCTGCCGAGTGAGAAGTCGGAGGAAGGGGACGCGCGCGGCGGCGTGGTGGCGCACGAGCGGCGTTCGCTCTGTTTTCTGGGGACGAGCGTGCAGAGCGGGTCGGCGTTAGGCGTGGTGATCGCGACCGGACGCGAGACTGCCTTCGGGAAGGTGGTGACGTCGGTCGCCGGCCCCGAGCCGCCAACGGCCTTCGATGTCGGCGTCGACCGCTTCACGTGGGTGATGATTCGCCTCCTCCTCGTGATGGTCCCGCTGGTCTTTGTCATCAACGGGGTCACGAAGCACGACTGGCGCGAGGCCTTCTTCTTCGCGCTGGCCGTGGCGGTGGGGCTCACGCCGGAGATGCTCCCGGCGATCATCTCGGTCTCGCTGTCGCGCGGGGCCATGGCGATGTCGCGCCACAAGGTGATCGTGAAGCACCTGGACGCGATGCAGAACTTCGGGGCGATGGACGTCCTCTGCACCGACAAGACGGGGACGCTGACGATGGACCGGGTCGTCCTCGAGCGGCACTGCGACGTGGATGGCATGGAGAGCGAGCGCGTGCTGGCCCACGCCTACCTCATCGCGGAGTTCCAGACGGGGCTGCGCAACGTCCTCGACGAGGCGATCCTGGCCCACCGCGGCCAGCACCCCGACATGGCGCCTGACGAGTGGCGCAAGGTGGATGAGATCCCCTTCGACTTCACGCGCCGGGTGATGTCGGTGGTCGTCGAGGGGCGCGACGGGGGGCGTCGCCTGGTGGCCAAGGGGGCCCCCGAAGCGATGCTGGCGCGCTGCACGCACGTGGAGCGCGGAGGGGTCGCGGTGCCGATTGCGCCTGACGGCGAAGCGGTGGCGCGCGCGCAGTACGATGCCCTCTCCAACGATGGCTTTCGCGTCCTGGCGGTCGCCGCGCGCGACGTCGACGTGCGGGCCGAGTACACCCGGGACGACGAGCAGGGGCTCACGCTCATCGGTTACACGGGCTTCCTCGACCCGCCCAAGGAGTCGGCGGCGCCGGCCATCGCCGCGCTGCAGGCGAGCGGCGTGACCGTGAAGATCCTCACCGGCGACAACGCGCTGGTGAGCCGCACCGTCTGCGCCAACGTCGGGCTGGCGACCGGCGACATCCTCACCGGTCCCGACATCGAGGCGATGGACGACGTGCAGCTGGGTCGGGCGCTGCAGCGCTCGCAGCTCTGCGCGCGCCTCGCTCCCCTACAGAAGGAACGCATCATTGGCGTCCTCAAGGGGGCGGGGCACACGGTCGGTTTCCTGGGCGACGGGATCAACGACGCCCCCGCGTTGCGTGCGGCCGACGTCGGGATCTCCGTCGACGATGCGGTCGACATCGCCAAGGAGTCGGCCGACATCATCCTGCTGGAGAAGTCGCTCCTCGTCCTGCACGAGGGCGTTCGCGAGGGGAGGCGCACCTTCTCCAACATCCTCAAGTACGTGCGGATGGGGGCCAGCTCCAACTTCGGCAACATGCTCAGCGTGCTGGGAGCGAGCGCGCTCCTCCCCTTCGTCCCCATGGCTCCCATCCAGATCCTGACCAACAACCTCCTCTACGACTTCTCGCAGGTCACGATCCCCTCCGACAACGTCGATCCGGAGGAGGTGGCGCGCCCTACGCCGTGGGCGATCGATCGCATCACGCGCTTCATCCTCCTCGTGGGTCCCATCAGCTCACTCTTCGACTACATCACGTATGCCGTGATGTGGTTCGTCTTTGGCGCGCGGACGCCGGCGCACGCGGCGCTCTTCCAGACGGGATGGTTCGTCGAGTCGCTGATGTCGCAGACGCTCATCATCCACGTCATACGCACCAACCGCCTCCCCTTCGTGCGGAGCCGCGCCAGCCAGCCGTTGCTCCTGACGACACTCCTCGTGATGGCGATCGGTGCCTGGCTTCCCTATTCCCCCTTTGCCGCCGCACTCGGCTTCGTCCCGCTCCCGCCGCGCTTCTGGGGGATCCTGGCGCTGATCCTCCTGGCGTATCTCTCGGTGGCATGGGGGATCAAGCGCGCCCTGCACGCGCGAGGCGTCGTGTAAGACGGCCCCGCCAGGGCGCGCGCCCCGTCACTGCACAATCGGCGACAGTCGGGCGCTGCTCGAAACCCCCCAGCGCACGTTCGCGAAGACCACGACACGATCTGGCGCCGCGGCATCGGCGTATGCGCTCCCGAACCCCGTCGAGATCCACAAGCCCTCGCGCGCGGCGAATTCGACCCCCGCCGACCAGGTCCCCGCCGCATTGTCGATTGGCGAGGTGGCGCGTGTGCTGCGCCACTGCCACGCATTCTGGTAGAAACCGTTGAATCGCTGCGACCCCACCAGCATCTTGGCGCCTATCGTTGCGGCGCTGTAGGTGGAGTCCTTCGTGCGCCCCCGCACGTAGTCGCCCGCACCGTGCGCCAGCAGTTGCCCCCACCCCTGCACCCCGTGCGCGTACGAGAACCAGGCGCGCCCCCCCGTGCCGCGCGACCGGGAGATCACCGACTCGTCGAAGCGCACACCGTAGGCGGCGGCAATGATGAAGGCGCTGGAGTTCCAGCGGGGAGCCGGATACGACTCGACAAAGTCGCGGATGCAGCCGTTCATCCCGGCCGTGTCGGCTTGCTCGCCGGGTGTGGTCGGGGCGAAGCTCGCCGCGCACTGCAACAAGGCACGCCCCGCCTGCGCGCTGAAGTCGGCCGTGCGCAGGTAGTCACGGTCGTCGAACAGCGTGGCGCGCATCCCCACCGAGAGGTCGGTCGCGGCCGTGTCGCCGGCGGTGCGTTGCGTGGCGAGACTGAAGCGCAGGTTCGCCTTGAGGAAGCCGGGCGTGGTGCGATAGCTCGATAGGCTCAGGTGCGGCGAGACGAACAGGAAGGGGGCAATCTCGAGCGCGACGCCCTGCCTGACGCGCCCCATGCCGTCGATCCCGCTGATCAGCGCGCTCGCGAGATCCTGCATCGTTCCCGGGCGGCTGATGGGGAGCGTGGTGTTGTCGAGAAAAGCGCCGGCCGGGATGTCGGGAACGGCAAAGATGTTCGATGCGCGTGTGGGGCCGCCCTGCGCGCCGGCCAGGGCCAGCGGCGTGGCGAGGCTCGCGGCGGCGAGGAGTCGGAAGATGAAGGCGGGCGGTCGCATCAGACGAGCACCACTTCGACGGTTGTGGGCATCGAAAACTCCCCCCCGCTTCCGGTCGTGCCGGTCTCCTCCCACGTGGTTGCGCTCAGCGACGTCCCCGATTCGCGCACCGACAGCTGCACCTGCCACTCGGCGTTAGGGTGACCGACAACGGCGAGCCAGTACGAGAACGTCGTCCCCTTGGGGACTGGCGGGAGGATCACCCAACGATCGGCCACGTCATCGTCGGTGAGCTCGGGGCCGAAGAGAATCCACGCCTCGCCCGGGCGCTGGATCCAGAACTTGTAGAGCACCTTGATGGGCGTAAGCTCGCGAAGGCTGAACTCGACGGCGCCAGTGCCGCCGATGGGGATGGTGGCGGGGGCCTTCATGCGCGTGGTCTCCGGTAAGTCGAGGGGGTGCCGGTTGGCATCGCGGGAGCCGCCTGCTTGAGCCGCTCGATGGCGTCGTGCGTGGCGGGGGTTGGGAGCGCGGGGCTGCTCGCGATGAGCCGGTCGATGGTGCGCTTGGTGACGGTCGGACGCTTCAATGCCTTTCCCTTCACCTTCGCCTTGGACTTCACGGCCACCTTCGCTTTCCCCCTCGATTTCGCCTTCGCCTTCACCTTCGCTTTCGCCGTGCGCTGACCCTTGCGGCTGGCTGGCATCGTCTGTCTCCCGGTCGGGCGCCGCGTGCGACACCCGCTCTCTCTCGTTTGGTGGTGCGCGTGCCGGATACCGTCGCGAGCGCTGCAAGATCGGGGCGCGCATCACAGCGGGCTGAGGCGTGCACTGCGCCAAGTCGCATCACCGCGGCGGCCCCATGCATGGCGCAACGTCGGCGCGCGTCGTAGTCTTCGCGCGCCCCGCTCAACGAGGAGGAGCACGGTGCAGTGGCGCGCTGGATGGCTCTGGATGCTGGTCATGGGCACGAGCGGCGTGGTGGGCGCCTCGCGTGTGACTGACGCTCGCGCAGTCGGCGCGAACGCGAATCGCGCGCACGCTGATCGAGCGCGTGCACATCGCGCACACGCTGCACCGGCGCGCACCGTGAGCGGCGTCGTCTTCGACGATGTGAACGGCAACGGGCGACGCGACGCGGGTGAGCGCGGACTCGCCGGCGTGGTCGTCTCAGACCAGGACTCCGTCGTGCTCACGGATGCCGACGGGAGCTACCGCCTGACGAGTGACTTCCGCACGCGCGTTGCCTTCGTGAGCGTCCCCGCGGCGTATCGCGCGCGCGACCGCTTCTGGGTCGCCATCGACGCTGCCACCACGACGGCCGACTTCGCCCTGCGGCGCACGCCGAGTGCGAGGCGCCTCACGCTGCTGCACGCGTCGGACACGCACATCGCGCCGGCGTCGGTGCCACGCATGGAGCGGCTGCGCGCCCTCATCGACTCCCTTCGCCCGGATCTGGTCCTCGTCACCGGTGACCTGGTGCGCGACGCGCTGCGCGTGGGCGAGGCAGAGGCGCGCGGCTACTACGAACTCTTCCAGCAGCAGGCCGCGCGCATTGCCCCGCCGCTCTTCACCGTCCCCGGCAACCACGAGAACTTCGGCATCGAACGCGACCGCTCGAACGTCGCGGCCAACCATCCGCTGTACGGTCGCACGATGTACCGCCACTATCGCGGCCCAGACTACTACTCATTCAATGCCGGCGGCATCCACTTCGTCGCCCTCAACACGGTCGACATCGACGACACGCGCTACTACGGCCACGTCGACTCGTTGCAGCTGGCGTGGCTGGAACGCGACCTCGCCGCCGTCCCCGCCGCCACCCCGGTCGTGACCTTCAACCACATCCCCTTCTTCACGGCGGTGGAGACGATCAACGGACTGCAGGAGTCGCCCCCCGCCCCCAGCGTGATCGTGGTGAACGGGAAAGGCTCCTTCCGCCACGCCGTCTCCAACGCCCGCGACGTCATCACCCGCATCGCCCCGCATCCGTATCCGCTCGCCCTCGCCGGCCACATGCACACGCGCGAATCGCTGCGCTACGCCGGCCTCGCCACCCGCTTCGACCACGCCGCCGCCATCGTCGCCCCCAGCGGCACCCCCCCGCTCACCTTCCCCAGCGGCATCACGCTCTACTCGATCACCAACGCGACTATCAGCGAAGGCCGTTTCATCCCCCTGGGCCTCGACCCCACCCCACCGCCACACTGACCGCTCCCGGCGGCGCGCGAGCGCGCCGCCACCCCCGTCTCCCCCCAGCCTTCGCTGGGGCAAGCTTTCTCCCGTCTCCCGTCCGCCCTTCATGCCCTCCCCCCGCCGCCACTTCCTCACGCAGCTCGGCGCCGCCTCCCTCGCCGGCATCGCCTCCCCCACGCACCTCCACGCACTCACCGCCCCCGCGCCGTCCCCCCGCTACGGCCAACCCGACCAGCACCCGCTCCCGATCTCCGAGACGTGGGACATGAGCTGGACGGCGCGCGTGAACGGGAAGTACCGCGCCGTCTTCGACTCACCGGAAATCGGGGAGGGTGGGGCGCTCGTTCGCGCCGTGGCCTGGTGCGACATGTACAAGGAGGTCTACGGCAGCGATCGCAGCGAGATGTCGCCCGTCGTCGTCATTCGCCACGCGGCGATCGACCTCATCATGACCGACGCCTACTGGGCAGCCTACGACGTGGGGAAGGAGAACAAGCTCCGCAACGAACAAGGGAAGAAGTGGGCGACGCACAACCCGCTGAGCGCCGAGTCGAAACCGAATGAGGAGAAGGCGCGCAAGTACACGCTGCAGTCGTTCCTCGCCAGCGGAGGGATCGTGCTCGGTTGCGGCTGGGCCTTCCGCTTCGCCGCATCGCGCATTGCCCGGCGCGAGAAGATCGAGGCGGCGGAGGCGCGAAAGAAGGCACTCGCGCTGATGATTCCCGGCGTAATCCTGCAGCCAAACGGGATTTTCGCCTGCCTGCGAGCGCAGGAGGCGGGGTGCCACTACGTGCTGGCTTCGTAGGAGAATGGATCCACAGCCATCGACGGCATGCCCCGGCGCACGCCGCGGCGACGGGGGACAGGAGTGCGAGATGAACGACAACTGACTGAACTGAACTGAACTGAACACGTTTTCAGGGACCACGATTTCGCTGCGCAGTGCGTTTGTACTTGCGTTGGGGGAGTTGGGACCGAGATTGGGTTCCGAGACCACACTCGACGCGCCCGTCACATACGCGGGGCGATCGAGCGCGGCGCTCCCCCCCCGCCATCTGGAGACGTTGCGCATGAATCCGCATCGTGCTGCGCTGCTGCCGCGCGGCGCCCGCACCGTGACCGCTGCTCCCCCCGCCCTCGCCGCGCTGCGCGCCGCAGCGCTGGCCACGACGCTCCTCGCGCTGGTGGCGCTCCCCGCGCTCGCACAGCAGAGCGGCGCGCGCGGCACCGGCGCACGGCGCCCCGCCCCCACCACGCGCGCCGAGTCGCTCTACGTGAGCGCCGACCCCGCCGATCACTCCACGCGCGACTGGGCCGAGGACATCAAGAACCGCGAAGCGATCGACAGCACCTACGCGGCGCGCAGCGCCGGCATCATGGACTTCAAGAAGGTCACCTATCGCTCGCCGGTGGGTGACATGGACATCCCGGCCTTCCTCTTCCAGCCGCTCAACAAGCGCGGCGCCAAGGGACATGCGGCGATGATCTGGGTGCACGGCGGCGTGCACTCCTCGTGGGGGGCGACGATGTTCCCCTTCGTGAAGGAGGCGGTGGAGCGCGGCTACGTCGTCATTGCCCCCGACTATCGCGGCAGCACCGGCTACGGCGAAAAGCACTACCGTGCCATCGACTACGGCGCCAAGGAAGTCGACGACGTCTTCGGTGCCTACGACTATCTCAAGACGCTGCCGCACGTCGACGCGGAGCGCGTGGGCGTGATGGGATGGAGCCACGGCGGCTTCATCACCGCGCACCTCCTGTTCCGCGGCGAGACGCCGCTCAAGGCCGGCGCCGCGATCGTCCCCGTCACCAACCTCGTCTTCCGCCTGGGCTACAAGGGGCCGCGCTACCAGCGCGACTTCTCTACGCAGGAAGGGCTGCGCGGCCTCCCGCACGAGCGTCAGGACGAGTACATCAAGCGTTCGCCGCTCTACTCGGTGGAGAAGCTGCAACGCCCGATCCTCGTCCACGTCGCAACGAACGACGAGGACGTGAACTACGTCGAGGACCAGCAGCTGGTGTGGAAGCTGCGCGCGCTCAAGCCGGACCTCGCCGAGACGAAGGTCTACGTCGATCCCGCGCCGTGGGGTTCGTCGGTGGGGCACGCGTTCAGCCGCCGCGTCGACTCGAAGACCCTCGAGCGCGTCGACTCGCCCGAGCAGATCGACTCGTGGAACCGCACGTGGACCTTCTTCGAGTGGAACCTGCGGCCGTACCTCGATCTCTCGAAGCCGCAGCCGCCGCTCCGCACGCGCTAGCTACCGTTCGTCGCCGGCGGGATATCGCGCGGCACCATCGCACCGTGGTGCGCGACATCCCGCCGTTAGTCTTTCCCGATGGTTGTTCGCCACGATTGCCGTATCCGTCCCTTTCGTCCCTCCTGTCCCCCCACACGCCGCACGCTGGAGGCGCTGCATGTCCAGGGAAGTCCGTCATTCACGAGCCCGGCCGGTCCTGATCGCCGGCCTCACGCTCGCCGTCACGCTCGCCCTCGCATCGCCGCTGGCGACGCTCGCCGCGCAGGCCACCGGATCGGTGCGCGGTCGCGTGCTGGTCGAGGGGGCCAACCGCCCACTTCCGCAGGCGCAGGTCGGCGTCGTGGGATTGCAGCTGGGCGCCCAGACCAACGAGAACGGTGAGTACCGCCTCAACAACGTCCCCGCCGGGCCGCGCACGATTCGCGTGGTGCGCCTGGGCTTTGCCCCCACGTCGGCGCAGGTGACGATCGTGGCCGGCGAGACGGCAACGCTCGACTTCACGATTCGCGAGGCGCCGGTCGCGCTGGAGCAGGTGGTGGTGACGGCGACGGGTGACGTGCGCCGCAAGGAGATCACCAACTCGATGGCGACGATCTCCGCCGAGCAGATCCAGAACGCACCGGTCGCCAACGCACAGCAGCTGCTGTCGGCGCAGACGCCGGGGGTGACGGTGTTGGCAAACTCCGGGCAGCCGGGGGCGGGCGGGCAGATCCGCCTGCGCGGGAACAACTCCATCTCGCAGGCCAACAACCCCATCATCTACATCGACGGCGTCCGCATCTACAGCGGCAACTCGCTCACCGTCCCCAACGCGCGCCAGACCATCAATCCCTTCAACGACATCCGCTCCGAGGACATCGAGCGCGTGGAGGTGGTGAAGGGGGCGGCGGCGACGACGCTCTACGGGACCGAGGCGTCGGGCGGGGTGATCCAGATCTTCACCAAGCGTGGACGCAGCGGCAGGCCGCAGTGGTCGCTCGACCTCGGCGCCGGGACCAACGATCTCGATTACCTCGACATCAAGGGCGACCCCACCGCGGTCTACCTGAAGAACTGCCGCGGCTCCGAGCTGTACGGGATCGACATCGTCCCCACGAGCGCGACGTTCGGGCAGAACCAGCCGTTCGTCGACGCCACGTGTCCGTCGAGCGGAAAGTGGGTACGCACCGGCGCCGTGCAGAAGGCGTCGCTCTCGGTGGGCGGCGGGACCGAGCTGACGCAGTACTTCCTGGCCGGCAACCTCTCCAATGAGGAAGGGGCGCTCCCGACCAACGAGTACACCACCGGCGGCTTCCGCGGAAACTTCTCGTTCCGCCCCATCGCCAAGCTCGAACTGTCGCTCAACTCGTCGTACCAGCGCGGCGACCAGGACTGGGTGGCCGACGGCAACCTGGCCAACGGATTCCTGCTGAACGTGGCGCGCGGCACGGCTGGCAACTATCGCGGCTCGGGGTGCCCCACGGGGACCGCGATCTGCATGAACAACAACGCGGCGCTCACCATCGGGACCAAGACGAAGACGGATCACTACATCTCCGGCTTCACGATGAACTACTCGCCGGTGACGGCGTGGACCAATCGTCTTTCGGTGGGCTTCGACTACAACAACATCGAGAACCGCTCCATCATCCCGTTCGGTCACCTGCGCAATGCGGTGGGGCAGATCTCGCAGTCGGCGTTCATCCGCCAGTTCCTCTCGATCGACTACGCCTCCACGTACAAGCTCGACTTCGGGAGCAACTTCACCACGTCGACGTCGCTGGGGGGGCAACTCTTCCAGGACAACCTGAACACGACGTCGGTGACGGGCGATGAGTTCTCGGGGCCGGGCGACCCGGTCCTCACCAGCGCGGCGCGCCGCACGATCGGCAGCGACACGCGCCGCCGCGTGGTGAACGCGGGGCTCTTCTTCCAGGAGCAGGTGGGGTGGAAGGACCGCGCCTTCCTCACGTTAGGCATGCGCGTCGACGGCAACAGCGCCTTCGGGAAGGACTTCGGGCTGCAGTACTATCCCAAGGTCGGCGTGTCGTACGTCCTCTCCGACCACGACTTCTGGCCGAAGGACATCATCGAGACGTTCAAGCTGCGCAGCGCCATTGGCGAGTCCGGAAAAGCGCCGGGCGCCTTCGACGCCGTGCGCACCTGGGACCCCATCGCCGGCGACGAGGCCAAACCGGGCTTCTCGCCCAACCAGCTGGGCAACCCGAATCTCGGCCCCGAGCGCACGCGCGAGACCGAGTTCGGCCTCGAGGCGAGCGCCTTCGCCGGGCGCTTCTCGCTCGACGCGACGTACTTCGACACGCGCACCTTCGACGCCCTCATCCAGGTGCGTTACCCGCCCAGCCAGGGCTTCCTCAACCGTCAGCTGGAAAACGTCGGCGAGGTGCATAACCAGGGGCTCGAGATCAAGCTCGACGCCGGGATCCTGCGCCGCGCCAACTTCGACTGGCGTGCCCGCATGAACCTCACGAACCTCAAGAGCGAAGCCGTCGATCTCGGTGGCGAGCCACTCATTGCCGTCGGCGGGTCGTTCACCGAGGTGCGCACGGGCTATCCGGTCACCTCGCTCTTTGCCCGCAAGATCCTCAACGCCGACAAGCTCGAGGCGCCGGTTCGTTCGGACACCAACGTCTACATCGGCCCCACGTGGCCCACGAACATTCTCGGCTTCGGCACCACGCTCACCCTGTTCGACAAGCTCACGATCGACGGGCTCGGCGAGTTCCAGAAGGGGGGCTACAACATCAACTACGTCGGCTACCAGGGCGCCATTCGCGGCAACTGGCACCCGTGCTACGTCGACCAGCGCAAGATCATCGACGCCGCCAAGGGGAACGCCGCGGCGCTCTCCAACGTCACGGCGCTCAACCGCACGCGCTGCGGCTACAACTCCACGCTCAACCTGGCCGATGCCTGGATCGAGCCGATGGACTTCTTCCGCCTGCGCTACGTGACCGTCAGCTATCGCGTCCCGGCCAAGTGGATTCCGGGGTCGCGCGGCGGCACGCTCTCGCTCGCCGGGCGCAACCTCTTCCTCAAGACCGACTACTCGGGGCTCGATCCCGAGTCGTCGGACCAGGCCGACAGCCAGGTGGGGCGTCGCGAATACTACGTCCTGCCGCAGCTGCGCTCGTTCTCGCTCTCCTTCCGCACCAACTGGTAACCCCAACCGAGGATCACACACGATGCGTCTGATTCAGATCGTGCGACGCGCCTCGGCGACCGTCGCAATCACGTCGCTGGCGGCGACCGCCGGCTGCAACTTCTTCGACGTCTCCAACCCGGGCCCCATCGCCGACAGCAACCTCGACGTCGCCAGCGCGATGACGGGGCTCGTGACCGGGATGGCGTTCGACCTCTCGCGCGCCATGGACGGCGTGTCGCAGGGGGCGGCCATCATGTCCGATGACCTGTACCACTCGGGCTCCTATGGCCCGGGCGAAGGGCTCTGGAACCGCGGGATCATCCGCCCGGAAGACGTGAATGGCGCGTGGGGGTCGATGCACCGCGCGCGCTGGGTGGCCGAGAGCGGGATCACGCGCATGAAGACGGTGCTCGGGACCGCCTTCGACACGTCGCCGCTGGCGGCCCGCGCCAACATCTACGCCGGGCTCTCCAACCGCTTGTTAGGCGAGATGGTGTGCACCTCGGTCATCGACGGCGGCGCCGCTGGTGACTACAAGGTCCACTTCCAGCGCTCCGACGCGCAGTTCACCGAGGCCATCCGCATTGCCAGCTCGCTCACCGGCGCCATCAAGGACTCGCTCCTGCGCGTGGCGTACGGCGGACGCGCCTCGGTGCGCGCGTGGCAGGGGAACTGGGCGGCCGCGGTGACCGACGCGCAGAACGTCCCCACCACGTTCGTCTTCGTGGCGCCGTTCTCCACCAACACCACGGCGGAGAACAACAACCTGGCGTTCGAGACGACGACGCGTTCGGAGTACACGGTGTTCAGCACGCAGTGGGCCACCACGCGCGACCCGCGCGTGCCGTGGGACACGGTGCGCACCACCGCCGGCGCGCTCGCCGTGGGCCAGGACGGACGCACGACCTTCTTCCGGCAGCGGAAGTACCAGAACCTCGCCGCCGACATCCCGCTCGTGAAGGGAACGGAGATGCTCCTCCTGCGCGCCGAGGCGGCGTTGCGCAACAACGACGTGTCCGGTGCCATGACGCTCATCAACCAGGTGCGCACCTTCTACAGCACGTCGACCATCCCGCTTCCGGCGTTGAGCGCCACCACGCTCGACCAGGCGTGGCCCATCCTGCAGAAGGAGCGCGCCGCAACGCTCTGGCTCGAGGCGCGCCGCTTCTGGGACCTCCGCCGCTGGAACGCGGAGACCGGACCGGCGAAGAACAACTTCCTCAACACGCGCGACAAGTGCATCCCGGTCTCGCAGAACGAGGTGCAATCGAACCCGAACTTCCGCGGCCAGTAGCACCGCGCCGCGGGCGAATTCACCGAGATGGACGTGAGCCGTAGCGGGACCAGCAGCACGCAGTACTGCTCCACGGGAACGCTCGACCGGGGCGACGCATCGACGATGCGCCGCCCCCGGTCGCGTTCCGTTCGTACGACCGCGGCGTTGCTCGCCGCGTTGCAGCTGAGCACGGCGTGCTACACGTACACGCCGCCGAAGGTGGCGCCGCTCGCGGGGGCCGTGGTCGCCTTCGACCTCACCGATGAAGGGCGCCTCGCGCACGCCAAGGCGCTGGGCCCGGGAATCCTGCACGTCACGGGGATGCTCGCGCGCGCCGAGGGCGACCAGCTCGTGGTGGATGTGAGCGAGGTGACCCCGATTCGCGGGCGCGAGCTCCCCGTGAGCGGGGTGCGCATCAGCGTTGCGCCTGGCGACCGCACCGACCTGCGCATGCGCACCCTCTCGAAGAAACGCACCGCCTGGGTGATCGGGACGGCGCTCGCGGTTGTGGTCACCTTTCTCGTCACCAAGGGCTTCAAGGCCGGGCAGACGCCGGGCGAGGGGCCGGATGGCGGCGGCCCCGATCAATACCGCGGGAGCGGAGGCGAATGATGCCGCACCTCCACCGACTGAAGCGCACGATCGCGTTAGGGGCAATGGTGTCGCTCGCCGCCTGCGGCGGCGGGTCTGATGCCATCGCCCCCGGGGGGGCGACCCCCAGGTTGCAACTGACGGTGAACAACCTCGTCCCGCTCGACGCCGTCACGCAGGGGAGCTATGCCGCCTGGGCGCTGGACGGGGGAGGGAACGCCACGGCGCTCGGCACCCTCGCCGTCACGGGGAGCACCGGGACGCTCGAGGTCGCGCTCCCCTCGCCAGAGCCGGCCTCGCTCCTCGTCACCGTGCAGACGTTGCGCGACGCCACCACCGCGCCGTCGCCGCGTCGCCTCATGAAGGGTGATTGGCGCGGCGGTCGCGCCACGCTCACCCTCGAGAATGCCATCACCCTCGGCAACCTCCCGCTCAAGCAGGTGCCGGGACAGTTCACGATGTTCAGCCCCAGCGACAACTACCTCCACGGCTACCCGTCGTTCGAGGAGTGCGGTGTCTGGCTGTTCAACATGGCGCCGAGACAAACGCCGCAAAACGACCAGTGGGTACGCCTCTCGCCGCTCATCGACGGCTGGATCTATGAAGGGTGGATGGTGCGCGACTACGGCGCGCCGGACGCCATCTGGCTCTCCTACGGCAAGTTCCTCCCCGATGCCTCGGGGGCCATCACCACGCGCGACGACACGGGGTGGGGCCCGTTCTCGGGCGTGACGGACTTCGCCACCGCCGGCGAGGAGGAGTTTCCCGGCGACGACTGGTTCTCCAACCCGTTAGGCTTCCCCTTCCCGTCGGTCCTGACCCTCCCGCTCGACCTGCGCGAGAAGAACCAGTCCGGCGTGTCGCGCTGGACGCACGTGATCAGCATCGAGCCCAAGTCCGACCAGGGCGAGGCGGTGGGGAGCGAGCGCCCCTTCGCGATTCGCCCGTACCGCGACGGCTTTGGCGATGCGGCCCCCGGCATCCCTCGCACCATCACCTTCCACACCGACGGCGTCCCCACGGGCGCTGCGGTGCGGCAATAGCAGGGAGAATCGGCCATGACACGACTCGACCGCTCCTCGCGCCTCGCCGCCACCGCGTTGCTGCTGACGGTGGCAGCCTGCGCGGAGCCGAGCACGGCCCCGCCCCGCCCGGTGGAGTCGGCCGCGGCGACCTGGCAGACCTGGACGCTCGCCAACGCCAGCGACCTGCGCCCCGCCGCCCCGGCCGCCGAAGGGTCCGCACAGCTGCAACAGGAACTCGACGCCATCGTCGCGGCGCAGGCCGCGGCCAGCGCGCCGGCCGATTCCATCATCCGCCTCTACGACGGCGACCCCACCAGCCTGTGGACGCGCACCGCGGTCGACCTCCTCGGCTTCTACTGGACCATCCTCCCCGACGTGCGCATCGCCACGCCGGCACGCTCGGCGCGCCTCATGGCGCTCCTGCACGTGGCGATGTACGACGCGGTGGTCGCCACCTGGGACGCCAAGTGGGCCTACAAGCGGCGCTCGCCCACCGAGGCCAGCAACCGCGTGCGCGCCCGCGTGAACGCCAGCGGGATTCCGTCGTTCCCGAGCGAACATGCCGCCGTCGCGGCGGCCGCCTACGAAGTGCTGGCCGCCGACGCGCTTCCCGGCGACACGGCACGGCTGCGTGCGCAGATGCTCGCCGTGGGGCCGGCGCGCATCGCCGCGGGGGCGGCCTACCCCAGCGACGTTGCAGCCGGCTACGCGTTAGGCGCGGCGGTGGCAAAGCGCGTGCTGCAGCGCGCCGCCCAGGACGGTTCCGACGAGGAGTGGGACGGCGCCACGCCGACTGGTGCGTACGTCTGGCAGCCGACACCGGCGCGCCGCGTGAAGGTGCCGTTCGATGCCACCGCCGGTTCGTGGCGCACGTGGGTGATCGCCAGCGGAAGCGCCTTTCGCCCGGCCCCACCGCCGGCGCCTGGGAGCGCACGCTGGAACGCATCGCTCGACGAGCTGCGGAAGTTGGCGGCTGGTGCGCGCACCGTGAACCAGATGGATCGCGCGCGCTACTGGGCCACCGACGCCCCCACCGCACGCTGGGACCTCTTCATCGAGGACGAACTCACGCAGCGCCGCTGGTCCATCCCGCGCTCGGCGCGGGCCCGTGTGTGGGCCAGCATTGCCATGTACGACGCCTTCGTCGCCTGCTGGGACGCCAAGTTCCACTACTGGCTCGCGCGCCCCATCACGGTCGACCCGTCGATGAACACGATCTTCTCCACGCCGCCGTTCCCGTCGTATCCCTCGGGGCACTCCACCATCTCCAACGCGGTTGCCGTCGTGCTCCGCGACATCTTTCCCGACCGGGCCGTGCGCTGGGACAGCCTGGCGTTCGAGGCCTCCAACTCGCGAGTGTGGGCAGGGGTGCACTACCGGTTCGACATCGAGAATGGGGACTCGCTCGGGACCATCGTGGGGAAGGCCGTGGTCGCGCGGATGCGCGCCGACGGCGTGCGGTAGGCCCGCCATCACTTGTAGCGCTCGTTATGCAAAGTCCTCGGTTCCGACTCGTTGCGCCGCTCCTGGCTGCGCCGCTGCTCGCCGCCCTCATCGCACCCGCCGTGTCGGGGGCGCTCGCCGCGCAGCCCCCAGGCACCGCCTGGACCGCCGACCAGGTGAAGGCGGCCTACGCCAAGCGCGAGGTGAAGATCCAGGTGCGCGACGGGATCGCGCTCTTCACGTCGATCTACGTCCCGCGCGACAGCTCGCGGCGCTACCCGGTGCTGATGTCGCGCACCCCGTACTCGGTGGCGCCCTATGGCGCCGAGGCGTATCGCCCGGGGCTGGGGCCGTCGTCGAATCCTCGTTATGCAGCCGACGGCTACATCTTCGTCTATCAGGACGTGCGCGGGCGCCACTTCAGCGAAGGCGTCTTTCGCGACATGACGCCGGCGCTGGACAAGCATGACACACCCAACGACGTCGACGAGGCGACCGACACGTACGACACCATCGAGTGGCTGCTGAAGAACCTTCCCACCAACGGGAAGGTCGGGATCTACGGGACGTCCTACCCGGGGTTCTACGCCTCGGCGAGCTGCCTGTCGCGGCACCCCGCGCTCGTCGCCTGCTCGCCGCAGGCGCCGATGACCGACATCTGGATGGGCGACGACAACTTTCACGGCGGCGCCTTCCTCCTCCCGCACAACTTCGGCTTCTACACCTTTTTCGGGCGCGGCCCGCGCACCGAGCCGGGTTACGACAAGCGCTACCCCTTCGACATGGGGACGCGCGATGCCTACAAGTTCTACCTGGAGATGGGCTCCGTCGCCGACGGGGCGCGCAAGTACATGCAGCCGGCGGGGACGGCGGCGATGTTCGACAGCATCCTCCTGCACCCGGCGTACGACGACTACTGGAAGGCGCGCAACCTGCGCCCGCACCTCAAGGACGTGAAGGCGGCGGTGCTCACCGTCGGCGGCTTCTACGACACCGAGGACCTGCACGGGCCGTGGTGGGTGTACGAGTCCATCGCGAAGCAGTCGCCGGCGACCCGGAACCGCCTCGTGGTGGGGCCGTGGTCGCACGGCGGATGGAGTCGCGGCGACGGCAACGTGTTAGGCAACCTGCGCTGGCGATACAAGACGGGCCCGTTCTATCGCGACACGGTCGAGTATCCGTTCTTCGCGCATTACCTGGCCGGTGCCGCCGATCCCGGGCTCCCCGGCGTCCTGGTCTATCGCACCGGTGGCGAGCGGTGGGACCGCTACGACACATGGCCCGCGCCTAACGCCAAGCCCGTCGCGCTCTACCTCCATTCCAACGGGACGCTCGCCTTCACCCCGCCAGCGCCCGGCGCCAGCTTCGACGAGTACGTGAGCGATCCGGCGCGCCCAGTCCCCGTCGTCGATCGCATCGAGCCGCAGGGGATGCCGCGCGACTACATCACTGCCGACCAGCGGCATGCGTCGCGCCGCCCCGACGTCCTCACCTACCAGACCAGCGTCCTCACCGAGGATGTCACCCTCACCGGGCCGGTGTCACCCGTGCTGCACGTGAGCACCAGCGGGACCGACGCCGACTTCATCGTCAAGCTCATCGACGTCTTCCCCGACAGCGCCGACAACTGGGCCGACGACAACAGCGGCTTCACCGTAGGCGGCTATCAGCAGTTGGTGCGCGGAGAGCCGATCCGGATGCGGTATCGCCGCTCGTGGGAGAAACCGTCGCCCATGGTGGCCAACCGGCCCGACTCGGTGCGCTTCGAGATGCCGTCGGTGCATCACACCTTCCGCAAGGGGCACCGCATCATGGTACAGGTGCAAAGCTCGTGGTTCCCGCACATCGATCGCAACCCGCAGAAGTTCGTCCCCAACATCTTCGAGGCGAAGCCGGGCGATTTCGTGAAGGCCACGATGCGCGTCTATCACGACGCGCGCCGCCCCACACGGCTCGAGCTGCGGCGGCTGGATCCGTAGGGCGCGCGTACGCCTACGCCTGTGCCGCCGCCCCCAGCTCCTCCCCCCTGATCCTCCGCTCCATCACCACGAACAACAGCAGGCACGCCGCCGAGATCCCGAACTCCACCAGCAACATCCCGTTGGTCGCGAACTGGTCGTGCGCCCACCCGTCCACGCGCAGCATGGCCAGCCCGAACATCGTGTTCATGGCGAAGAACACGTTGATCTTGGTTGCCGCCGCGCGCTCGCCGATCACGCTCAGCACCATCCCGGTCAGCGTCGTGGAGCAGAGCCCCAGGGCGAAGGTGTAGGTGAGCGTCGACGCGGCGTAGCCGATGGTGTTGCGCGGCGAGACGAGCAGGAGCAACGCGGCAAGGGCCGAGATGGTGCACGCCACCGCGTACGCGCGCGCACTCGGCAGGCGCGAGGCCAGCACGCCGCCCGTCATGCACCCCGTCACGATCGCGATCCCGCCGCCTATCCCCAGTACGAACGAGACGACGTCGGCCGAGGCGTTCCACTCCGGGCCCAGCGAGCCAAAGAGGAACTGCGCCGATCCCGTCCCGATGGGGAGGACCGCCAGGAGCAACCCGATGCGCCCGGCGCGGCTGCGCAGCACGGCGCGCAGTTCCCGCCACGCGTCGGCGGCGCGGGCGCCCACGCGCGTCCCGCGCGCCAGCCCCACCGGCTCCTCCAGCCCGCCCAACGCCAGCGAGCACGCCACGAGGATGAGCGCCAGCACCGCACCGGCCATCCACGGCTCCGCCAGGTGCTTCGTCAGCCACAACCCGAGCCCACCTCCCGCCGTCTGCCCGAACTGGTTCCCGCTCTGAAACCACCCGCTCGCCTTGCCACGTCCGCCGGGCCCCGCGTTATGCGCCATGAGCCCCTCCGTCGCGAAGGCCACGAAGGTCGCGGCAAAGTTGCCGGTGAGCACCAGCAGCGAGAGCAGCGCAACCGTCGACTCACGCATCGGCGTCGCCGTGATCCCGATGATCACGGCCGACATCACCGCGATGGCGATGCGATACCACGCCTTGCGCGACAGCGAGTAGTCGGCGAGCGGAGCCCAGATGAACTTGAACGCATGGGCGAAGAACGCCGAGCCCACCATCGCGGCGGCCGCCGAGACGGGGAGGCCGGCACGGGCCGACAGGTACCCCAGCGCCACGCTGGGATACCCGATCATCAGCCCCATGGGGAAGTACAGCGCCGCGTACCGCCAGGGGTGCGGGACACGCACCATGCTAGCGAGTGCCTAACGCCTTGGCTCTCGCCTGCACCCCCTTCCAGCGCGCCATCGCCGCGACATACTGCTCGCGCGCCCGGGCACACGCCGCCACCTGCGCAGCCGTCGGCTGCACTTCTGCCGCCTGCAGCGCCATCCCCGCCGACTGCAACGCGTTGCTCACCGCTTCGAGCGACGGCGTCGCCGTCTGCGCCCCGCGCCGGCGGAAGCCACCGGGCATGGTGCGCCGCAGCCCGGTGGGCGCCAGCGACTCCAGTTCGCCCTTGAGCGCCTCACCCTCGGCGCCGCCCACCGACGCGAGTGTGGCGGCGAGCGCCTTGGCCTCGTTGAACGCACGGTGTGCTGCCACGGCGCCCTCGTACATCTCCACGCTCAGCGCATTGAGCTGCGCCAGCGCCGCCGGCGCGATCCTGACGCGCGGGTCGAGCTTGACCTCGATGGGTTGTGCGGTCGACTTCCCTTCCACCGTCAGCCGCACCATGTAGCGCCCCGCCGGCACCCACGGCACGTTGTAGTTTGGATACGTGCGACCCGGCACCGCCCCCGTGGCCTCTTCATCGCCGGCGGGGATCAGGTCCTGCGGAGAGACGGGGTCGAAGCGCAGGTCCCAGCTGAAGCGGTGCATGCCTGCCTTGGTGGAGATGATGTACTGCGGCGCCGGCCAGTACAGCGGAAGCCCGCAGTAGGCCGCCGTCGGGTTCTTCTGGCAGACCTTGTCGTACGCCGCCATGTCCTTGCCCGGGTCGGGATCGAAGACCGGCTCCGTGCTGGAATACGAGCGCACGACACTTCCCTT
Organism: Gemmatimonadaceae bacterium; assembly: GCA_020852815.1. Lineage (NCBI taxonomy): Bacteria > Pseudomonadati > Gemmatimonadota > Gemmatimonadia > Gemmatimonadales > Gemmatimonadaceae > Gemmatimonadaceae bacterium. The sequence goes on from JADZAN010000033.1 coordinate 81,259, forward strand.
GGCGTCGAGGATCTCGAGCTTCACCTCGCCGCTGGCGTCGCGCGGGAGATAGTAGTCGATGAGCGCACCCGGCGGCGGGTTCTGTCCCGCGGGGAGTTCCGGGGGCCACGGCGTGGGCTCGTTGGTGGCAAAGCGCACGCGCACCGCCGTTCCCGGCTTGAAGAGATAGGCGTTGCCTGACGAGAGCGCCTGCCGCGCCGCCGCCGCCTGGCGCAGCGGCGTCACGTTGTCGAGGATCCAGAAGCCGCGACCGTGTGTCCCGGCGATGAGGTCGGCGCAGTGACAGGTGGAGTCGTCCTTCACCTGCAGGTCGCGCACCGAGATGGCCGGCATCCCGTTCCTCAGCGACTGCCAGTGATCGCCGTCGTCGAACGAGACCCACACCTGCAGGTCGGTTGCGGCGTAGAGGAGCCCCTTCTGCCGCGGATCCTCGCGAATGGAGTTGGCCACGGCGCCGCCGGCAATCCCGGTGTTGATCTCCGTCCACGTCTTTCCGCCGTCGTGCGTGCGGTAGAAGTGCGGGTTTATGTCGTCCAGGCGCAGCGTATTGGCCGCGGCGTAGGCGGTGAGGTTGTCGAAGTGCCCTGCCTCGATGTTGAAGATGCGGGTCCAGGCCTTCATGACTGGCGGCGTCACGTTGCGCCATGTGCCTCCGCCGTCTGTCGTGACCTGGATGTGCCCGTCATCGGTCCCGGCCCAAATGATCGACAGCGAGCGTGGCGACGGCGATAGTGCGGTGATGCTCCCCCACGCTCCCGGCTTCACCGTGGCGGCGTACTTCCCGGCGCTGGCCGGGACGTCGAACGTCTGCCGCGTGAGGTCGGGGGAGATGCGCGTCCACGTGTGCGCCTTGTCGGTGCTCTTCCACACCACGTTCGACGCGTAGTACAGCGTGTGGTTGTCCACCGGCGAGAAGTGCAGCGGCATGGTGCGCACGTTGCGGTTCATCGCCCCGCCGCCGGGTAGTGACCCCGAGACGTCGGGCCCCACCTGCTGCGTCTGTCGCGTGCGGCGGTCAAAGCGCGACACGCCGGAGCGCTGGCTCCCGAAGACCACGTCCGGGTCCTTGGGGTCGGGGGCCGCCATCCCGTACTCCTGGATGTTCACCGGGTGCCAGTCGTGGAAGGTGATGCGCCCGTCGTCGGAGCGGCTCTGCACGCACGCCGACCCCGAGTCCTGCTGCCCGCTGCAGACGCGATACGGGAAGGCAAAATCGGTGGTGACGTGATACATCGCCGCGGTGTTCTGGTTGTACCAGTTGCTCCAGGACTTTCCGCGGTTGGCGGAGACGACGGCTCCCTGGTCGGCCACCGCCACGATGATCTTCGGGTCGTTGGGGTTGATCCAGATGCGCTGGTAGTCGTCGCCGCCAGGTGCACCGCGCACCGCCGACCAGGTGAGCCCCCCGTCCTCGGTGCGCCACATGACGGTGCTCGCGGTGTAGACGACATCCGGGTTCTTCCCGTCGATCACCACCGTGGGGAGGTCGCCGCCGCCGATGCGCCCCAGCGGGCGCATGTCCTGCCGCGCGTCGGGGCGCTCGTTATGCTCGCCCTTGATGGCCTGGAACCAGTGTGCTCCGCCGTCCACCGACTTGTAGAAGCCGATGGGCCCAGTCCCCGGGGCAATGGTCGCGTACAGGATGCTCGAGTTGGTCGGCGCCACGGCGAGGTTCGCCTGCAGGATCGATGGGAGTCCCTGCGAGAGCTGCGTCCACGTCGTGCCGCCATCGGTCGACTTGAAGATCCCCATCCCCGTGTCGCCGAACCCCTGTCCCTCGATGAAGCTCTGCTGCTGCTGCCACAGCGTTGCGTAGACAACGTTCGGGTTGCCGGGGTCGAGGATGACCTCGTTGGCGCTCGTGTACTCATCCTTGTAGAGCACCTTCTCGAACGTCTCACCGCCGTCGCTCGACCGGAAGACGCCGCGTTCCGCGTTGGGGGCGTAGGGATGCCCGAGCACGGCGACAAAGAGGCGGTTCTCGTTCGACGGGTCGACGGCGATTGCCGCGATCATCTGGCTTTGCCGCAGCCCGAGATGCTTCCACGTCTTGCCGCCGTCGGTCGACTTGTACATCCCGTCGCCGATGGCCAGGTCCGGTCGGATGATCCCGGCTCCGCTCCCCACGTAGATGACGTTCGGGTTGCTCGCCGCCACGCCGATGGCCCCGATGGAGCCGGTGGGTTGGTCGTCGAAGATGGGGACCCAGTTGGCGCCGTAGTCGGTCGAGCGCCAGACGCCGCCGTTGTCGAAGCCGGCGTAGAAGACGTTCGGCTGTGAGGGGACGCCGGCCACGGCGCGCGCGCGCCCGGCGCGTGTGGGACCAATGTCGCGCCAGCGCATCTCGGAGAACGAGAGCTCCTGGGCGAGGGCACGCGAGGCGGGAAGGGCGGTGGCGGCGAGGGCGATGGCGCCGACGATAACGAGGGCGGCGGGGCGGCGAGTAGTGCGACGCATGGTGGGGAAGGGCAAAGTGAGCCCCGAACATGCAGCGGCGCGTCCCCGCGCGACAGGATGGATCTCCCGACAGCCGCCGCCGCGCACCGGGAAACGCTGCAGGCGGCGAATGGCCGCGCCCCCCGTGGGAGCGCGGCCATTCGGCCTAACGATCGTTGCCCCTGGCGCGGTGTGGCCGGCGATACGCGCCGGCTACTCGCACTTGCGCGCGCGGAGCGTCCCCTCGGCGTCGCCCACGGCCCAGCGTCCGGAGGTGAGCTTCCCCTCGGTCCCGGTGGCCTGCCGTTCCAGGACGAGCGTGAGCACGCCGTGCGCCGTCTCGCCCTGGAGGACGAGGTCGTTCTCGATCACCGAGACGTCGAGCGGACGTTCCGTCGCCTCGCCGTGCACGCGGGCGCGCGCCACGAGCGTCCCGGCCGAGTCGGAGACGGTGACCTTGACCGGCACCGCCAACGCGTAGCGCGGGGCACCGAACTGGTACGTGGCCACGACGCGCTGCGAACGGTTTGTCTTCACGAGTCCGTGTTGCGCGTGCGCGGTGGACGCCGAGAGGACAACCGCGGCGCTGGCGGCGGCGAGGGCGAGAAGGATGCGTCGGGTCATGGAAGTGCTCCTGCGATGTATGTGAAAGACGAGGGGAGTCGTGTATCGTCCTGGGCCTGCCGTCCCGCCGGATTTCAGGGCCCCGAGGGGCACGCCTGCAGGCGAACATTTGCCGAGCGGTGCGCCACGTGACGCACCGCCCGCATGTCAGCCTAGAGAGCAAATGCGCCTTTGGCAAGTTGTCATGGCAGATGCGTGCCTGACGAGTGCACCACGTCACGATTCGTGCGCCAGCTGTGAACCTTGTCAATGAATCGCACCGCCACAGTAAAGGGATGGGTCAATCGTCCCACCCCGCCGCCCACACCAGGAGATGCGCGCTCGCGCCCCGAATCGCGACACACGGGCCACCTCACCCCCTTTCGCCACCCCCGACGCGGGCGCAATGTCAGGCGGACGGACGGACGGACGGACGGACGACCGACCGACCGACCGCCACCACGACCAACGACAGCCAGCCGCGTCCAGTGTCGAAGCACGGATGGTTCCTCGTGGCCAGCATGCTCGCGCTCGTCAGCGCGACAGTCGCGCCGCGCCCGGCGCAGGCGCCGGTGGTGATTCGCGTCCTGTCCGACGCCGACGATTCCCCGCTCGCCAACGCCGAGGTGATCGATCTCCGCACGGGGCACCGGGCCCTCACGCGCGAGAACGGCGAGGCGCGCGTCTACCTCCCCGACGAGGGGAGCGTCACGGTGCGCGTACGGCAGCTGGGCTTTGCCTTCGCGGACCTGCAGCTGCAACACGCGTCACTCCCCGGCGGCGGCGCGGCGCCGGTCGTCGTGCGCCTCACGCGCATTCCGTTCGCCCTCCCGCCCGTCAGCACCACCACGGCGCGCGACTGCCCCGCCGTCGCGGACTCGGCGCGACCACTCGCCCTCTGGGCGCTGTCGCAGCTCCGCGAAGGGGCCGAGCGCTATGAGACGTTCCGCAAGTCATACCCCTTCGAGGTCGACATCGAGCGCCGAACCGTCAGGCGCAACCGTGCGGCCAACACGCAAAGCGACCAGCGGCACCGTGAACGCGGACGATCCGAGGAGTGGGGCGACCCCTACCTTCCCGGACAGGTGGTCCAGCTCCACACGATCGGCTTCTCGGTCCCCATCCTCTTTCTCTCCACGCTCGGCGATCCCACCTTCTGGGACCACCACTGCGTCACGACGGCGAGCGTCGTGGGGCGCCAAGGAGCGCGCCGCGTCCGCCTCAGCTTCGCGCCCAGCCCGGCGGCCAGGGGCTCCGACTGGGCCGGCGACGCCCTCATGGATTCGTCCACCTCGCTGCTGCAGCGCGTGGAGTTCTCCCTCTTCATCCGCCAGGACGACGGCCCACGTCGCCTCGAGGGCTTCACCTCGTTCCTGTCGCCCACGTCGCTCATCGCCGTCCCGGAGAGCACGCTGGCCTACTGGTGGCGCACCGCTCCCGGCGCGGGCGACGAGTGGGGGCTCCCCGACGTGGTGCAGCTGGTACGGACGGAGGCCATCAAGTACCGCAAGGCGACGCCCCCCATCTCCACCCCCACCCCCGTGCCGCGGCGCTGAGGCGCCCAGGCTCAGCGATCGCCGGTGCCGTCCACGGCGCGCGAACGATCGCGCTGACGCCGCAGCCATTGCAGCTGCTGACCCAGCGACAACCCCTCGAGCGGCACCAGCACCGTGCGCCCCTCCAGCTGCAAGTAGTCGAGCAGATACTCGCGCGACCGCGCATTGGCCAGCAGGAGGATGCGCTCCACCCCCGTCAGGCGCGGCGCGAGCTGCTCGATCACCAGCGCGGTCCAGGTCCGTCGCGCCGCCGTGTCCTTGCGGCCAATCACCGACGTCACTGGCGTGATGACCGCATCCGGCTCGACCACGCCATGCCCCGCCGAGAGCAGGAGCCACCGCCCCGCCTCACGATTGGCGTAGGTGCACAGCTCACGGAAGAGTGGCGAGGTGAAGTGATCGCGGGCACGTGACGGGTGGGAGAGGGCCGGCCCGGTGCATGAGACGAGCGCCAACGTCCTCGGGTCGCCCCGGCCGTTGGGTGGCCCGACGGGTGCAGGTGCAGCTGCAGGCGCGGTAGCAAGGGCAGGTGCAGGCGCAGGTGCAGCCGCCGGTGCAGGCGGGTGGGCGTCGTGGGCGTCTTTGGCGCTGGGCGACGATGCGCGCGGGAGTGAGTCGTTATGCAAGATGCGGTGGACTGGGGGGGGGTCCGTCAGGCGCACGCAAGTTGCCCTCACCCCCCACCGGTTGTACAGGTCACACATCACGACGCCCTCGTGAGGCAGTCGGCGCAACGGCCTATCGCGCTTGCCGTGGCGATTGTGCCTGTGCGCCGTTGCGCGCTACACTTGCAGGCAGGCCGCGCTCACTCGGTGCGCGGCAGATCAGGTCGGTCACTGCGTCGGAGGACCCTCTCATGTTCAACACGATCGACTCCTTCCTGGCATCCTGGCACCACGAAAGCGACGACACACAGCGCGTGCTCGATGGCCTCACCGATGCCTCGCTCGCCACGTCGGCCGCCGCCGACGGCCGCACCATCGGACGCCTGGCGTGGCACATTGCGCAGACAATACCGGAGATGATGTCGAGGACCGGGCTCCACCTGTCGGGCGTCGGTGAACACGAACCGGTCCCGGCCAGTGCCGCCGCCATCGCCGCCGGTTATCGCGCCGTCGCCGCCTCGCTCGCCGAGCAGCTGCGCGCCACGTGGACCGACGCCACGCTGCAACAGAAGGACATGATGTACGGAGAGGAATGGACGCGCGCCCACACGCTCGCGGCGCTCGTCATGCACCAGGCGCATCACCGCGGCCAACTCACCATCCTGATGCGCATCGCCGGCCTGCGGGTCCCGGGGATCTACGGCCCCGCGCGCGAGGACTGGTCACAAATGGGCATGGCCCCCCCACCCGTCTGACGTGGCAGAAAGTTCCGCCTCTCGCCAACGGCGCCTAACGGCGCCGTTGGCATTCCCGTCCCCCGCCCGCACTTCCCCCTCACGGCAGGACCTTCCTCGCCCCTGCCATTCGAACTCGCTCCGCCCCCACATACCCCTCCACCTCGCGTAACAGCGCCTGCGCGTCGAACACCTCGCCGTCCTTGATGGTCCACGCCACGCCGCCGCTCTTCCACTGCTGGTCGCGGGGCACGAGTCCGTATACGCCGTAGCCGCGACCGTACATCACCTTGAAGTTCTCGATCGGGTTCCCGTTGATCACGGCAAGGTCGGCGGCGCATCCCACGCGGATCCCGCACACCCGCTCCATGCCTAACGCCTTGGTGGCGTTGGTCGTCGCGACGCGGATCACGTCGATGGGATGAAGCCCCGCTTCCTGCAACAGTTCCAGCTCGCGAATGAGGGCGATCCCGCCGATCCCCGGTTCGTCGCTCCCCGCGGTGAGCAGCCCGCCGCGAGCGTGGAACTCCTTGATCCACTTCATCCAGATCCCGAAGTTGCGCTTCCAGTTGATCTCGTCGGCGGTGGACCACTCGCGCTTGAAGGCGCCATGGATGGTCGAGTCCGGGCCCGCCGCGACCTCGCTGGGGTGCACCAGCGTCTCGCGCACTGGCATCCCCAACTTGCGCCACACGTCGCGGTTGTCCTCGTACGTCGCCATGGTCGGGTCCCAATTGGTCCCGTTCCTGATCATCTGGTCGATGACCTTGGACAAGCGCTCCGGTTCCTTGTCGGCCTCCGCCCACAGGTTGCCGGCAAATCGAAAGCGGTCGAGCTCATCCCAGTAGTTGTAGTCGGCGGGGAAGTTCTGCGACCCCTTCAGCGCCGCGTCGGGGATCCCATACCAGTGCTCGATCGAACGCACGCCAGCGTTGGAGGCGACGAGGGCATCGGTTTCCGACACCTTGAGGTCGACCATCGTGTACATCCCCAGCTTCTTCCCTTCGTCGGCGGCGGCCTCCATCACGTCGGGGTAGTGCCCCGGGCTCTTGGAGATCTTGATGCAGTCGGCGCCTAACGCCTTGAACTCGCGCACCATCGCGCGCGCCTTCTCCGGCGTGTTGCCGACGTCCCACCTCCGCAGCGGGAGCGGCCAGCGCTGGCAGAGCACCAGGCGCGGCGCGATGAGCGAGTGCGCCGCGCTCTGGTCACGTTGCGCCACCATCAGCTTGAGCCCGGCTCCCGTCCCCGCGTCGCGCACGGTGGTAATGCCGTGGCCCAGGTACAGGCGATACGCATAGTCCAGCCCGCGCGCCCCCATCTCCGACCTGGGCGGCGGGAGGTGCGCGTGCATCTCGACCAGCCCGGGAATCACGTACTTCCCCTTGGCATCGATCACCACGTCACCCGTGGGGCGCTGGTAGTCCGCGCCGTTCCCCGCCGTGTTCACCGCGTCCTGCAGGACGACGTCGGTGATGATCCCGTTCTCGATGATGATGTCGACCGGCCCCTCGGGCGGCATTCCGCGGTTGGTCCCCGGCGAGCCGCGCCCGCTGACGATCGTCGCGTTGCGAATGACCAGTCGATTGGCGCGCACACCCCGCGTGGTGCCCAGGGCGAGCGTTGTCGGTCCATTGTTGGGGACGACAATGTTCTCGCGCGACTGTGCGCTCGCCAGCACCGGCGCGACCAGCGCCTCCGTCGCGCCCACAGCAGCGATCAACAGCCACGACGACGTTCGGGAGGAAACGAGCCAGCTGGACATGAAGAGCGACGGTGAGAGGTGCGAGGGGCGACACGCATACGCCCCACCATCCTACGCCTCCCGATGACGAGACGTAAGCATCATCGCCTTCCCATGTACCTCCGCCCCCCCCCGTGCGTCCCCCGCGTTGAAGGCTTTTCATCATCACGAACGACGCAGCACGCACGGGCGGTACGGTTACAGCGCTCGCACGACCCAATCCCTCCTTACGCGACGCCCGCGCCGTGCGTTGGGAACCCACCCATCCGGGCGGTCGCTTCATGGAGAAAACGTTTGCGGTCGTCCCGCGATCCTTGCGGGGATTCGCACCCGCCCGCATAGTCCCCGCGCTTCCGGGCCATCCCTGCCATGCGTCGTTAGGGCGAGGCGACGGCGATCGGAGGCCGGCCGCGCGGCCGACCATATCATACCTCACCTCCAAGAGGTGTCATGTCGCCACACTCGTCATCCCTCGGTCCAACGTCCATCACACGCCGCCGTGTCGCCGCGCTGGCGGCGGTCGCCATGGCGACGCTACTCGGCGCATCCGAAGGCGTCGCCCAGGGCAGCACCGGTACCGTCGCCGGTGTGGTCGCCGATTCCGCCACCAAGGCACCGCTCAGCGGCGTCGAGGTCATCGTCTCCGGTGAAGGGGCCGCAGGCACGCGGAGCACCCGCACCGCCGTCAACGGACGCTACTCCATCACCGGCGTCCCCGCGGGGCAGGTCATGGTCAGCGTGCGCCTGGTGGGCTACGCCCCGCGCGCATTGCGCCTGACGGTGCGCACCGGCGAGACCGCCACCGCCGATTTCGCCCTCCCGGCCCAGACCGCCCGCCTCGACCAAGTGGTCATCACCGGTACCGGCGGCGTGGCACAGCGGCGCGCGGTGGGCAACGTCATCGAGTCGATCGATGCCAAGGAGGTGATGGCGAACGCGGCGCCGCGCTCCGTGCAGGACCTCATCGGCGCGCGCACCCCGGGACTCATCGTCCTCCCCGCGGCGGGCCAGGTCGGCGTCGGCGCCCAGCTCCGCGTGCGAGGCGTCGGGTCGCTCTCGCTCACCAACGACCCCATCATCTACATAGATGGCGTGCGCATGGATGCCTCGCCCGCGCGCGGCCCCGTGCAACGCGGAGGCGGCGGCGCCTCGCGCCTCAACGACATCAACCCCGAGGACATCCAGTCCATCGAGGTCATCAAGGGGCCGGCCGCCTCCACGCTCTACGGCACCGAGGCCTCGAACGGCGTCATCCAGATCATCACGAAGCGCGGTCGCACCGGGAAGCCGCAGTTCAACTTCACGACGCGACAAGGCGCCAACTGGCTCCAGAATCCCGAGGGACGTGCCGGGCTCCTCTACGGACGCGACCCCACGTCGCAGCAGATCATCTCGTTCAACCTCTATCGCAACGAGATCGAGAACGGCAAGGGCCCGATCTTCACCACCGGCCGGAACCAGGGCTACAACGCCTCGCTTGCCGGCGGTACCGACGCCAATCGCTACTTCATTGCCGCCGGGTGGGATCACGATGTGGGCGTCGTCCCGTGGAACTGGGACAAGAAGTTCAGCGCCCGCGCCAACCTCGACGTTCTCGCCAGCAACAACTTCCGCCTGCAGGGGAGCATTGGCCACATCCGTGACCGCGTGCGCCTTGCGCAGCAGGCCATCGACATCGACCCGTTTTCGCAGCTGCGCTGGGGGACGCCGCTCACCAAGAGCACGGGGAAGCGCGGCTTCCTGAACTCGCCGCCCGAGGAGTGGTCGACCGCCGAGGCACATGCCGACAACGATCGCACCACCATGAGCCTCACCAGCGAGTACTCGCCGATGAGCTGGTTCTCCAACCGCCTCGTTGTCGGCCTCGACGTGGGATCGGAGAACAACTGGACGCTCTATCGCCGCCAACCGTTAGGCTCGCTCGACTTCCTCGGGCAGAACGGACTCGGCGCCAAGAACGCCGCGCGCACCTCGCGCTCGTTCCTCACGCTCGACTATGCCGGCAACGTGAAGTGGGGCTTTGGTGAGAACCTGCGCCTGACGTCGTCGGTCGGGCTGCAGGCGTACCGCCAGGAGATCAGCACCATCGGCGCGACGGCCAATACCTTCCCGGCCATTCCCATCACGACCATCACCGGCGGCGCCACGCGCGCCGGCACCGAGGACTACCTCGCCAATGCAACTGTGGGGATGTTCCTCCAGCAGCAGGTGGCGTGGAACAACCGCGTCTTCGTCACCGCCGCCATCCGTGGCGACGACAACAGCGCCTTCGGCGAGGAGTTCTCGGCGGCGTATTATCCCAAGCTCTCGGCCTCGTGGGTCATCAGCGAAGAGCCGTGGTTCAAGCTCCCCTTCCTGGGTGAGACCCGCATTCGTGGCGCGTTAGGCGCCGCCGGGACGCAGCCAGGGACGTTCGACGCTCCGCGGCTGTACGACCCGAGCGTTGGCTACCAGAACAACCCGGGGCTCATCCCCGGTTCGTATGGCAACCCGCAGCTCAAGCCCGAGCGCAGCCAGGAGCTGGAGCTGGGCTTCGAGACGACGCTGCTCAAGGGGCGCGCCGACATCTCCTATACGCACTACAACCGCAACATCACCGACGCCATCGTCAACGTCCCGATCCCGCCCTCGGTGGGCTTCCCCGGCTCACAGGTGGTCAATATCGGGAAGGTAAAGGGGTGGGGGCAGGAGCTTGCGGTGAACGTGCGCCTCATCGAGCGCAGCCGAGTGCAGTGGGAAGTGGGGACGCAGCTCGCCACGAACGGCAACCGCATCGAGGACATGGGTGGAACGCAGTTCCTCACCGTTGGCGGCGGCGGCCAGGCACAGAACCGCGTGGGCTACGGCATCGCCGACTTCTTCATGTACAAGCTCCGCAAGGCAACGATCGACGCCAACGGCAACGTGACGTCATCCACCTGCGATGGTGGGCGGGGGACGGGAGGCGTGGATCGCGGCGGCCCCGACACGCCGTGCTCGTCGGCCCCGCGCGTGTTCTGGGGACATTCGCAGCCCACGTGGCAGGTGGGGCTCAATACCTCGGTGGGGCTGTGGCAGAAGTTCCGTCTCTACGCCCGCGTCGACGGCAACGGCGGCCACATCCAGTCCAACACGGAAGTGCGTGCGTTGCACAACCAGGGTTCGACGCTCGCCGTCATCCAGCGCAACGACCCGTTCCTCCAGGTCTATCGCGCCATCGAGGCCGACGCCCCGGGGACGTATCGCGCCGGCTTCTTGCGGCTGCGCGAGGTGTCCGGCAGCTACAACCTGCCGCGGTCGCTCATGGGGCGCCTTGGCGTCTCCAGCGGGACACTCACCGTGGCCGGGCGCAACCTGATGATGTTGTGGACGCAGCAGGACGGCTGGTCGACGTCGCGCGATGGCCTGATCCACATCGGCATCGCCAACCAGGTCACGTGGGATCCCGAGATCCGCGCCGTCGGGCAGCTCTCCAACGGCTTCCAGACGATCATGCCGCCCACGGCCTCGTTCGTGACCACGCTGCGCCTCACCTTCTGATTCCGGAGTCCGCCATGCGAATGCACCCGATGAACGTTCGCGACCGGCGCGCCGTGAGCCGCCGCCGGATCGCCACCATGCTCGTAGCCCTCCTGCCGGCCAGCACGGCGGCTTGTGACAAACTCCTGAGTGTCGACAATCCCGGTCGCGTCCCCGACGCGGCGCTGGGCGACCCGGCGCTCATCCCCGCCCTCGAGGCGGCGTCGCTGCAGAGCTTCCAGTGCGCCTTCGGGCAGTGGGTGTCCACCGCCGGGATGCTCTCCGGCGAGTACTGGTCGGCCAACGGCTTCGTCGACAACCATCCGTGGGAGTGGCGCGGCGTGCAGGAGATCAAGAACGCGCCCGGTGCCTGCGCCGGCGCGCGCGGGACGACCGCGATGGGCTACTACACGCCCATGCAGCAGGCGCGCTTCCAGCTCGACGACACCTACGCGCGCGTGAGCGCCTTCAGCGATGCGCAGGTCGCCGGCCGCGCGAAGATCCAGGCGGAGATGCTCGCCTACGCGGGCTACACCTACACGATCCTCGGCGAGACGATGTGCGAGATGGCCGTCGCCAACGGCCCGAAGATGACTAAAGCCGAGGTGCTTGCCATCGCCGAGAAGCGCTTCACGGATGCCATCGCGGCGGCAACGACGGCCAACGATGCTTCGTTGCGCAACATGGCCTACGTGGGGCGTGCGCGCGTGCGCCTCGACCTCAACAACCTGAGTGGCGCGGCCTCCGACGCCACGCAGGTCCCGGCGGGTTTCGTGCGCAACGCCGAGTACTCCGAGACGACGCCGGCGCGCGAGAACCGCCTGTACAATCTCTCGGTGCGCAACGACTTCGTGTCGGTGACGCCTGCCTATCGAGGCCTCACGGTGGAGAATGGCGCCGCCGATCCGCGCGTGAAGGTCAACAACATGAACCGCATCGGCCCGGACAACAACACGGCCATCTGGCAGCAGCAGAAGTTCATCGGAAGCGGCGCGGTGTCGCTCCCGATTGCCAGTTACGCCGAGGCACAGCTGATCCTCGCCGAGGCGACGACCGGTCAGGCGCAGCTCGACGCGATCAACCGGGTGCGCGCCCTGAGCAACACACCGGCGCTGGTCCCGGCGCCGGGCGCCGACATGAACGCCATCGTCCTGGAGGAGCGCCGTCGCCAGCTGTTCAGCGAGGGGCACCGCTACGTCGACATGCTGCGCAAGGGGCTCCCCTTCCAGTCCGGTGTGAACCGCAAGGGGCAGACCTACAGCACGCTCACCTGCGTCCCGCTGCCTAACGTGGAGACCCAGAACAACCCCAACTTCAAGAGCTGACGTTTGCGTGTCGTTCCTGGCTTCGTGCATCTCCGGGTTGAAGGTCAGAAGCCTTCAACAAGGTCAACAGCCTTCAAGAAGGTCAGAAGCCTTCAACAAGGTCAACAGCCTTCAAACAAGGTCAAAAGCCTTCAACACGGAGGACGCACGGAGGAACGGAGGTGCACGGAGGAGATCCTTGGGCCTTCGGCGTTTGCGTGCGAGGGATCTGGTGCTGGGAGGGTGGGAGAAGGTCAGAAGCCTTCAACAAGGTCAAAAGCCTTCAACACGGAGGACACACGGAGGAACGGAGGTACACGGAGAAGAACGCTCTTCATGTTTCTGCCCGAGCGCTAACGCGCAATGGACTCAGACATGTCCTGATTGAAGTCCTCCGTGGACCTCCGTTCCTCCGTGCGTCCTCCGTGCTCAAAGGTCTTGATCTCCGCCCCCCCCGCGCGTGTTCAAATTGATCTCCGTTCCTCAATGAACCCGGCCGCCATTCCGCGCCACGCTCGCCTGAGGTAATGTCTGGGCTCTCGCCCCGGACCAGGATCGCCACATGCGCCCGCTCGTTCGTGTCGTCGCGCTTGTCGTCGCTGTAGCGACGAATGCCATCGTCGCCGTAGCGACGAATGCCATCGTCGCCGTAGCGACGAATGCCATCGTCGCCTCCCAAGCCCACGCCCAGCAACCCCCCGCCTGGGACGTCACGCAGCCGCGCGGCGCCACGCGTGAGATCGACTTCATCACGAGCGAGGGGACGTGGATGTCGGTCGACGTCTCGCCGGATGGGAGCTGGCTCGTCTTCGATCTCCTGGGGCACATCTACCGCGTGCCGACGAGCGGCGGGGAAGCGGTCGCGCTGACGCAATCGAGCGGGATTGCCATCAATGCCCACCCGCGCATCTCGCCCGACGGCTCGACGATCGCGTTCATCAGCGACCGCAGGGGCCAGAACAACCTGTGGGTGATGAATGCCGACGGCTCCAACCCGCGCGCCGTCTTCACCGAGCTGTACGTGCGCGCTTCCACGCCGGCGTGGACGCCGGACGGGCAGTACATCGTCGTCCAGCGCAACCAGCTGCCTAACGGCGGCGCCCCGGGGAGCGGCGGGATCTGGATGTACCACAAGGACGGGGGGAGCGGCGTCGAGCTCCTCGCGGGGAGCAGGCAGCCCGCGTCGTGGCCCTCGCTGTCGCGCGACGGGAAGTACCTCTACTTCCAGGTTCTCAACCAGGGGTCGTCGCTCGCCGGCTACTCCGGGCGCAACGACTTCCTGGCCGGCGCGGTGCAGGTGCGCCGCATGGAGATCCGCACCGGCGACATCTCCGCCGTGTCGTACGGCGAGCAGCAGCAGCAGGTGCAAGCCTCGTCAGGCGGGATGGGGGCCCCCGAAGTCTCGCCGGACGGCAAGTGGCTCGCTTTCGTCCGCCGCATCCCCGACGGGACGATCACCTGGAAGGGACACAGCTTCGGCCCACGCTCGGCGCTCTGGCTTCGCAACCTCGAGACGGGGAGCGAGCGCATGATCATGGATCCCGTCGAGCAGGACATCTTCGAGGGGATCAAGGTCCTGCGCAACTTCCCGGGCTACGCCTGGAGCCGCGACGGGGCGTCGATCTATCTCACGCAGGGCGGGAAGCTCCGCAAGCTCGATGTCGCCAGCAGCAACGTGACGACCATCCCGTTCACGGCGCGTGTCAAGCGCACCATCTCGCAGCTTGCCAACTTCCAGGTGCGCGATACCGCGGCGTCCTTCTCGAGTCGCTTCACGCGCTGGCAGAGCGCCTCACCCGATGGCAAGCGCCTCGCCTTCCAGGCCGTGGGGCGCATCTGGGTGATGGAGCTCCCCAACGGCGCCCCCAAGCGTGTCACGCCGGACTCCTTCACCCCGTTCGAGTACGCCCCCGCCTGGTCGCCGGACGGCGAGTGGCTCGCCTTCACCTCCTGGGACGACACCGTGAGTGCGCACCTGTGGAAGGTGCGTGCGGCTGGCGGGGCGCCCGAGCGCCTCACGCGCGACGCCGGCGAGTACATCCATCCGTCGTGGAGCCGCGACGGGAAGGAGATCGTCCTTGCCCGCGGCGCCGGCGAGTCGCGCCACGGGCGCGGTGTGGTCTGGAACCAGTTCTGGGACGTGGTGCGCGTGAGCAGCGCCGGCGTTGCGGCTGGCGGTGGTGAGGCGCGGTTCGTCGTGCGCGTCACCAACGCCCCCGACGCCAACGCCGGCTCATCCTTCAACTCCATCCGCAACCAGATCGTCCGCCCAGCCTATGGCCCCGACGGGCGCATCTTCTACCTGCACCTCACCAATACCGACCCCACCACCTCGAGCACGCTGTACTCGGTGCGCCCGGACGGGAGCGACCGGCGCGCGCACGTCGCCTTCCCGTTCGCCGACGAGGCCACGGTTTCACCTGACGGGAAGTGGCTCGCCTTCCAGGAGAGCGACAACGTCTGGGTCACACCCTTCCCGATCGAGGGGAGCGGCGGCGCCCCGGTCCGCGTCGATCGCAATCGCCCGAAACTCCCCGCCACGCGCCTCACCAGCACCGGCGGCCTCTTCCCCACGTGGCGCAACGCCACCACGCTCGACTACGGGAGCGCCGACACCTTCTTCTCGTACTCCGTCAGCAGCAAGCGCTCCGACACCACGCGTATTGCCCTCACCGTCCCGCGCGACATCCCCAACGGGACGGTCGCCTTCACCAACGCCCGCCTCGTCACGCTCAACAAGCGCGCCGTCGTCAACGGGACGCTCGTCGTGACGGGAAACCGGATCGTCTGCGTCGGCGCCTGCCGCATCCCCGCCGGTGCGCGTACCATCAACGCCAGCGGCAAGACGATCATCCCCGGCTTCATCGACGTCCACGCCCACAACTACCGCGAACATCGCGGCATCATCCCGCAGCACAACTACGAAGGGGCGATCTTCCTCAGCTACGGGATCACGACCACGATGGACCCCTCCATGTGGTCGCAGAACCTCTTTCCCACCGCCGAGCTGGTCGACGCGGGATTGCTCGTGGGTTCACGCGTCTACACCACCGGCGACCCGCTCTATGCCGGCGACGGCTCGCGCCAGGAGGACTTCTCGTCATATGAGCGCGCCGAGTGGGGAATCGCCAAGCTCAAGTCGTGGGGCGCCGTGAGCCTCAAGCAGTACCAGCAGCCGCGCCGTGACCAGCGCCAGTGGGTGATGGAAGCCGCCCGCAAGCTGCAAATCCAGGTCACCTCGGAGAATGGCGACCTGGAATACACGTTAGGCATGATCATGGACGGGCACACCGGCTTCGAGCACCCGCTCTCGTACACGCCGCTGTACTCGGACGTGACCACCTTCTTCGGCAAGGCGCAGGCGACCTATTCCCCCACCTTCATGGTCGGCGGCCCCGGCCCGTGGAACGAGGAGTACTGGTACCAGGAGACCGAGGCGTGGAAGGACGCCAAGACGCGACGCTTCCTCCCCTGGGTGCAATACATCCCACAAACGCGCCGCGTCATGAAGCGCCCCCTCACCGACTACTCGTTCGCCTGGATCGCCCAGGGACTGGCCGACATGATTGCGGCTGGCGGCTACGGCGCCATCGGCGCGCACGGACAGCACAACGGCCTGGGCTCCCACTGGGAGGTCTGGATGGCCGCCGCCGCGAACGGCAACATGGGGGCGCTCGAGATCGCTTCGCTCCACGGCGCCCGCTTCATTGGCCAGGAGCGCGAACTAGGCTCGCTCGAGGTCGGCAAGCTCGCCGACTTCATGATCCTGAACCGCGACCCGCTGCAGGACATCCGCGCCACCACCGACATCCAGTATGTAGTCAAGAACGGCGTCGTGTACGACGACGACACCCTCGACGAAGTCTGGCCGCGCCGCCGCCCCTATGGCCCCCTCTATTGGTTGCAGCCGGACATGCTGAGGAGCGGTCCCATTCCCCTGGACCGCAAGTAGCCGACTTCATTTCACGGGTACTGCGCTGCCGCTCCCGCGCGGAAACGCGGTAAGCCGCTGGCCAGAGTGGACGCCGCCGCTGCCGCGCATAGATTCGGCTCCCGAGGGCCCTCGCCGATCGGGAGTTGGGACGTCAACAGGGAGCCATGGTGCGCAACGGGTGGAGGGTGAGGGAATCAGTGGCACTCCTGCTGTTGTCGTGCGCCGGCGCCAGGCTCCCGGCACAGCAGCGGCTCCCCGCCGAGGGAGGCGAGACGGTCTCCCTCGGCCAGCCGGGGCATTGGCTGTGGACTTTTGGGGTATCGACGGGAGTCGGCACGCGCGATCGCAATGGATCCGGACTGCTCGAGGCGCGCGCCGGCGTCTATCACGAGTTGTTCAACCCCGTGCTTGGTGCTGGCGGGCTCCAGCTCGAGGGGTACGACGGCGCCTACGATACCAAGCACAACGCCGGCATCCGGCTCCGCTTCGCCTCCCCCGTGTCGGGGATCGCGCTGGGCGCCGACTACAACATCACCACTAATCAGTGGCGCCCGATCTTCACGTACGCGCACCCCATCCGTCGCGGCGGGCTCGCGCGTGACGGGAGCGTGGCGCGTATCGACATCCTCACTGGCCCCTCGCGCTCGCTGATGATCGGAGTGGAGAAGCCGGTCTTCCGGCGCATTCCACTGGGCGCCAACCGCCCGCGGCGCGATCGCGTGCGCCTCAAGGCGCGTCGTCCACCCGACGCCCCACTCGCCACGCCGTCGCCCAAGCTCGAGGCGCAACTCGCCATCGCGCGCGACGCCGCCCTCGCCGTCGGGCGCCTCACCGTGCCGTGGCTCGACCACCGCGGCAGTGGCGGCAAGGCGAGTGAACGTGGCGTCCTGGCCCGGCTCGACTCCCTCAAGCGCTTCATCGCCAGCGACAGCAGCGCCAGCGGACGCACCGTGGACAGCGAATCGCGACGCCTGCACGCCGCCATCGATCGTGCCTTCACGCTCGCGCTCACGCCGGTCGACGCCGCCAGCACCAACGTGACGCCGCTGGGGCGGCGCGCGGGCGAGCAGGCGCGCGCCCTGATGCTGCGCGAGGTGCTCCTCCCGTACGACCGCCTGCTGGGGCAGATCAAGGAAGACGACACCACTCGCCAGTTTGCCGTCCTGGCGCGCGGCAACTTCCTGCGCTGGCTCCTGGCCGAGGCGCGCGTGTCGCGAGAGCTGGCGGAAGCGGCGCTCTCCGTCTTCACGACCTACCTCGAGCTTGCCGACGCGGTGCGCGCCGCAGCGCACCACGACTGGCGCGAGTCGCGCTTTGTCTGGCTGCCGTTGCAGCTGGCGCTGTTTCCGGAGCAGTACGACAGCCAGCTGGAGCTCGACGCCCTCGTGGCCGAGGCGACGGGTGAGCAGTTCACCGACGGTAACGCCGCATCCTGGGTGATCAACGAGCAGTTCCAGTACCAGCTCAATCGTACCATTCGCGAGGCCGAGGACTACCACGTCCTCCTCACGCACGACTTCCGCGGCTTTGACCGGAGGGGTGACCCGGATGAGATGGCGTACGGGCATGTGCTGCGCTCGTACCTCGCGGCGTTGACGGCGCGCGTGAAGGCGTACGACAGCACGGGGCGCTTCCCGGTGTACATGATCCTCATCGACGAGTGGTTCTACGACGTGAACCGCGCGCGACTCTGGATGGACCTGCTGGAGGACCCACTGCGACACGAGGTGCACCTGCCGCGCCGCTTCACTTCGTGGGAAGACTCCCTGCGTGCCGCGCAGGACGCGCTGCGCGCCGCGGTGCGCGAGTCGGCGCTCCTCACCGCGCAGCGACGGCAGTATGGCGAGGGGTGGCTGCACAAGCTGGTGAAGGTCCACGTCAACGTCACCAACTCCGCTGACCCGAGCTACTGGAGCTGGCGCGTCGCCACCAACTTCCCGATGCCGGACGCGTGGATGCGCGACCACCGCAAGATCGTCCTCTACGACATCACGGAGGAGGATCCCTACAGGGGTGAGGCGATGTTCACGGGGGCCGGCGTGGGCGAGCACTACGCGAACCTCTCCTGGGAGGATCGTTCGCTCCTCGTGCGCGGGCCGGCGGTCCTCGGCCTCAAGGCGGCCGCGCGCGAGATCCTCCTCAAGCAGGGGATCGCCGCCGATCGCATCGCGGCCGTGCTGCAACCGCGCCCCCGAGCCGCCGACTACGACCGCCGCGTTGCGGACTTCGCCAGCCGCAACGCGCGCCCGATCCGGGCCATGCAGCTGCAGAACGGCACCGGCTTCGACACCAAGTACGTCAACGTCGCCAAAGCCGTCCTGTACACCCTCATGCCCGCGGAGTCGGTCATCAAGATCCCCGATTCGCTGTGGAGCAGCGCGTTCTGGGGGTCGGCGTTGGTGGGATGCGCATTGCGCGGCGTGCGTGTCCTCGTCATCGCCCCGGCGCTCGCCAGCGCGCCGGCCCCGGCCTTCGGTTCGATGGTGCGGGCGCGCGAGCTGGTGTGGCGCCTGACGAGTGCCGCTCGCGTCCTCGCCCCCGAGATCGCCGCCACCGACGGCCTCCTCAAGGTCGGGATCTTCTCGTCCACCGCCCGCGTGACCGACGTGGCGGGGAAGGTGAAGGCGGTGAACGAGTCCATCGCGCGCTACCCGTGGCTGCACGAGCTCTTTGGCTTTCCCCCGGACGTCGTGCTGGAGGCTGCGGCCAGCGGGGGGGAAGGGAACGGGCACCCGGCCATCGCCGACACCACCCGCGACTTCGAGAGCAACGGCTACGCACTGCTGCACCTCAAGGCCAACTTCTTCGCCTCGCGCGAGGCGTGGAGTTTCATGTCGCACCCGGAGTGG
The DNA here is from genome assembly GCA_020852815.1 of Gemmatimonadaceae bacterium. Classification (NCBI taxonomy): domain Bacteria; kingdom Pseudomonadati; phylum Gemmatimonadota; class Gemmatimonadia; order Gemmatimonadales; family Gemmatimonadaceae; species Gemmatimonadaceae bacterium. Next base: position 100,522 of record JADZAN010000033.1, read on the forward strand.
TCGACGCTGATGTCGGAGTTCGCCCAGCTCCGACTGGCCCAGGTGCAACGTCGAGCGTCGGCCGTCAGTTCGTTCGAACAGATCCCCGAGGCGTTGAGCGATGTGGGCGGCGACGTCCTGCAGCGCTGGTTCGAGTCGCTCTCGCCGGGCGATCGCGAGAAGCTCGTCTTCTTCACCATCGTCGGCTCGGCCAACCAGAACGATCGATCGCTCACGCTCGACGGCGAGGATGCCCTCATCATGTCCCGCTGGCCGAGCGTCATCGCCTATCTCGACCTCATCACCCTGGTGGGGCAGAGCCGCTGGATCGAGGACCCCGCCGAGATCGAGCGCTACCTCCCGATGCAGGGAAGCGTGAAGCGCGTGCTCTCCCACTGGTTCAAGCTCGCCTTCTAGGGACCGCGTGCGCTGCCGGGCGAGGTGCCGGCGAGTCGCGCCCCCCCGTCCCGCGCGGTATGCTGGGGCGCGGGCGGTGGCCCGCGAATCCCCCTCACGTGATCCTGCCGCGGAGCGCCCTCGTCATGCACTGGTTCACCCGCCTCCTCCTCGCCGGCGTCATTGGTGTGATCGCCGCCCCGAAAGCGCCGGCGCAGGTTCGCCAACCCGGCACCACCTGGAGCGACGAACAGCTCCGCAAAGCTGTGGCGCCCGTGCGCGCCGGCCGCCGCCTAACGCCGAAGACGTGGCCAAACGGCGCGCGCGTCGCCGTCAGCATCACCTTCGACGACGACAACGAGTCGTATCTCCTCGCCTCCGGCGACACCTCGCCCACGACCCTCTCCGCCGGCGACTTCGGCGCGCAGTCTGGGCTCCCGCGCATCCTGCGACTCCTGGACAAGTACCAGATCCCTTCGACCTTCTTCATCCCCGCGGTGAGCGCCATGCTCCACCCGGAGATGATCCCGGCAATCATGAGATCGGGGCGACACGAGATTGGCGTTCACGGGTGGATCCACGAGTATCCGCCAGCGTTAGGCAGCGCCGAGGAGGAGGAGCGCCTTCTCAACAAGGCCATCGACTACCTCACCGCGCAAACCGGGAAGCGCCCCGTGGGCTATCGCGCCCCGGCCTGGGCCTTCTCTCCCCACACGCTCTCGCTGGTGCGCAAGGCGGGCTTCCTCTACGAAAGCTCGCTGCAGGCGATGGATGAACCGTATGAAGTGGTCGCCGACGGCCAACCCACGGGGCTCGTCGAACTCGGCATCGACTGGACGCTCACCGAGACCCCCTACCTCGGCGCCCGCGGCACCATGCCCGATCCGGAGCAGGTCTTCAAGCTCTTCCGCAAGGAGTTCGACGGAGCATACGCCGAGCGGACGATGTTCGTGCTGACGTTGCACCCGCACGTGACCGGCCATCGCGCGCCGATGCAGGAGCTGGAGAAGCTGATCGCCTACATCAAGGCGAAGCCTGGCGTCTGGTTCGCGACGACTGAGGAGATCGCGCGCTATGTGAAGGCGCAGGCGGGGATGCCCTAGTCGATCATTTCGGGCAGTAGCGGTACACGCGCAGGCACGGCCATAGCGTACGCTCGGCGCAGTTAGGGAGGCAAGGGGACATGCACAAGACTGCGTTCACCCAGCAGCCTCCCTCTCATCCTTCTTCACACGCAGCGTACCACCTTGACGACAGTTGGGAAGGCGCTCGAAGCGCCGTCGCATCCTGCGCCCATCCCCGCTCCCACACCCCCAAGCCACCCTCCCGTCATCCCGTATCGCGCGTACATTCTGCCCGTCCCTCACCCACCCACTCCCGCAATGTCCGCCCTCCTGCCCCGCCTTTCGTCCCTGCGCACAGTCGGCGCCGCCGCATTGGTCGCGTTCGCCGCCGTCGTCGGCTGTGCCCCGCGCGCCACCATCGTCCCCGATGCGGGATCGAGTCGCGCGTCGAACTACGACGTCGTCATCGAGAACGGTCGCATCATCGATGGCACCGGCGCCGCCTGGTACTACGGCGACATCGCCTTTACCGGCGACCGCATCGCCGCCATGGGGCCGCGCGGCGCTTTCAGGTCGGCCCGCGCCACCCAGCGCGTCGATGCCACCGGCCTGGTCGTCTCCCCCGGCTTCATCGACATCCAGGCGCATTCCATTCACCACTACATGACGGGCGATGGCAAGGCGATCTCCATGGTCACGCAGGGGATCACCACCGCCATCCACGGCGAGGGCGCCTCGTTAGGCCCGATGAACGACAAGACGCTCGCCGCCGAGGGCGACACCGCCGCTCGCCGCGTCCTGTCGCAGTTCACCGGCGCGCACGGCTTCTCCAAGTGGCTGGAGTACATGGTGGGGCGCGGCACGGCGCAGAACGTCGGCTCCTTCCTGGGCGATGGGACGGTGCGCGTCTATGCCAAGGGGGAGGAAGCCGGCCCGCTCACCGCCGCCGAGCGCGAGACGATGAAGACGATGGTGCGCGAGGCGATGGAAGACGGCGCCTTCGGCCTCGCCAGTGCCCTCATCTACCCGCCTAACACATACGCCTCCACCGAGGAACTCATCGAGGCGTCGAAGGCCATGGCGCCGTACGGGGGCGTCTACATCACCCACATGCGCAGCGAGGGAGACAAGTTCCTCGAGGCGATCGACGAGGCGCTGCGCATCGGGCGCGAGGGTGGGGTCGCGGTCGAGATCTACCACCTCAAGGCCAGCGGCCCGCGCAACTGGCCCAAGATGCCGCTCGCCATCGCCAAGATCGACTCGGCGCGCCTGGCCGGGCAGGACGTGCAGGCCGACATGTACCTCTATCCGGCCGGCGGCAACTCCTTCGCGGCGTGCATCCCGCCAAAGTACGCCGCGGGGGGGCGCCTGCTCGAGAACCTGCAGAACCCGTCGCTGCGCGCCACGATCATCCAGGAGCTGCACGCCGACGACGCCGGCTACGAGAACCTGTGCCAGGTCGCGACGCCCGCCAACGTGATGGTCGTCGGCTTCACGAAGCCCGAATACAAGCAGTTCGAGGGGAAGCGCCTGAGCGAGATTGCCCAGGCGTTAGGCAAGGACTGGGCAGAGGTCATCATCGACCTCAACGTTGCCGAGAAGGCGCAACTGGGCGAGATCCTCTTCCTGATGAGCGAGGACAACATCCGCCTGCAGCTCCGCCAGCCGTGGATCAAGTTCGGCACCGATGCCGGAAGCGAAGACCCTGCCACCGCGCGCGGCATGACGCACCCGCGCACCTACGGCAACTTCCCGCGCCTCTTTGGGCGCTACGTGCGTGAGCAGAAGGTGATCCCGCTCGAGGACGCGGTGCGCAAGGCCAGCTCTGCCGTCGCCACGCGCCTCAACATCACCGATCGCGGCGTCCTCAAGTCGGGGCTCAAGGCCGACGTCATCGTCTTCGATCCCAACACCATCACCGACAACGCCACCTTCGAGAAGCCGCACCAGCTCTCGACCGGCATCCGCGACATGTTCGTCAACGGCGTCGCCGTCCTCCGCAACGGCCAGCACACTGGCGCCAAGCCTGGGGTCGTGGTGCGTGGGCCTGGGTATCGGCGGTAGCGTTGGCCTGCGAGGCTTGGAGGGGCGGGCGGTTCGAGTGTGGGAAGTGCTTTCAACACGGAGGACACACGGAGGCACGGAGGTACACGGAGAACTGCTTTGAACTTGTTGAACAACGAGAACGTTCTTCTCCGTGGTCCTCCGTGCCTCCGTGTGTCCTCCGTGTTCAAGGCTTTTAGGCTCTTCCAGCACTCGCGCCGACACACCCTCCAGCCTCGCCCCCAGACAAGAAAGAACCCCGGCCTCCATCGAGACCGGGGTTCTTGTTTCGAGCCTGACGCACGAGAACGCTAGCGATTCGCCGTGTTGTCCAGGAACGGCCGGTTGGTCGCCGTGGTCGACGTGATCGTGATGTCGCCGCGCGCGCTGATGGTGTACACGCGCCCGGCGTTGAACGAGATCGCCGTGCGCGTGATCGCGTTTGTCGAGCTGCCCGCGTAGCGCGTGCTCAGGTCGTACGAGCCGCCCGGGATGGAGACGAATGCCCCGCCCGCCTTGTACGCGACCGGTCCCCCGATGGCCGTCTCGACCGCCGTCGTCGAACTCTTGACGTACAGCGTCATCGGGTTGGCATTCGAGATCGCGTTCACGAACCGCACGTACGCCACGTTGTAGTCGATCGTCGCCGGATAGTCATCCTGGACGATGAACCCTTCCACCGACTTGTTGGTCGTGCTGTAGAACCCGCTCAGGTACAGCGAGTACGACTTTCCGTCGGCAATCGTCCCGTTGATCGTCGCGACCGCGAGATCCTTGTCGACGGTGGCGGCAATCTTTCCGGCAAAGGCGTACTGCCCGGGGGCGATGGCGGCGTAGAAGCCGCCCGAGCCCACGCTTCCGTAGGCCACGCCCGTCGTTGCCTCCGTCCCGCTCGTCGAGGTGATTGCCGTCATCTTCGTGGTGTTGGCGTAGAAGTTCACGCCGGGAGCGTTCACCCCGAAGTTGAAGAACTTGATGCGCCCTGTCTCCAGCGGCCCGGTGATGTCCTGCAATGCATTCTTGTCGCAGGACGCAACCACCACGGCAGCGAGCAGCGCCACGACAGCCTTGTAGAGTCTCATGGTGGGTTACGGTTCGATGATCCAGAGCGGCTTGGTGTGGAAGTCCAGCGCGAGCCCGCCAATCGTCTCGAGCGCCGCGCGGTTCCACACATACTCGGAGTTGTAACGCGCACGGATGCGCTGCACGATCTTCCCGCCATTGTCGGGATAGAGGTTGGTCGGCGGCGTGAAGCCCGGGAAGACCTGGATCCCGCTCGCCGGGTCGATGTCCGTGTAGTGGTAACGGCGCAGGTCCATCCAGATCTCGTTATGCCCCCACCCCCACTGCGCGATGTATTTCTGCGACATGATGTGCGTCAACGTCAGCGCGCTCGCCGCCGCCGGGACGATCACGTTCATGTACGCCGTCTTCTCCGCCGAGGTGATCTGCGTCGGCGTCTGCCCGTTGTCGCTGTTGCGCGCATTCACCCAGTCGAAGTGCGCCGACACCGCGTTGCGATACGCCGTGAGCGCCGTCGCCTTGTCCCCCGACCGATAGGCCGCCTCGGCCTTGATGAATTGCAGCTGGGCGTACGTCATCACCGCCAGCTTGGCCTTGTCGTCGAAGATGTAGCGCCCCGGCGACTGCAGCCCGCCCGTCCCCACGTAGCCGTGGAAGTTGTTCGGCTGCTGCGCCGCCGTGAGCGCGCCAAAACCGATCACGTTGACGTCCAGTCCGCGATACTGCCCGTCGGGTGACGGAGCCAGCATGCGCGACATGCGCGGGTCCACCGTGCCGCCGGTGTACGTCCCGTTCATCAGGTTCACGATGAACTGCGTCTGCCGGTAGCCCGTGGTGTTCGTCTGGATGTTGCCGCGCGTGCGTCCCCAGAAGTTGATGTCGTCGTTCTGCGTCCCGGGGTACGTCAGCAGCGGCTCGTCCGCGTTGCTCGCCAGCGACTTGTCGACGTTGGAGATCACCTCGGCCGGCTTGTAGCTGGACTTGTTGGAAAAGTGGTTGAGCGCCAGCGCCTTCATCCCGTACGCGAGTTTGGTCCACTTGGCACGGTCGCCATTGTAGATCTTGTCGGTGCGCGCGAGAAACGCCTGGTCCACCGCCCCATCGCTCTTCCCCAACAGCTCGATCGCCTTGTCGAGCAGGCGCAGGATCTCCGAGTAGGCATACTCCTGCGTGTCGTAGTTGAAGGTGAACTTCGACTGGTCGATCGCTTCCTTGATGATGATCTCGCCGTGGAGGTCGGTGAGTACCTGCCACCCCCACGCCTTGAGCACGTAGCCCACGCCCAGCAGGTCCCACCGCTGCTCGGCCTCGGCCTTGTTCATCATGTCCACCAGGTTCTGCCCAAACGTCCAGTACACGTCGCGCCATTGCTGCGCGCCGTTGTCGCTGGCGGGGTCGTACCCCATGCGGTCCCACGTGCTCAGCGAGGTGACGCCCGAGGCCAGCGTCCACTCCTGCGCGTAGCGTCCCACGAAGCGCCCGTCGTACTGCGGCGACGTCGTCATCCAGTGCAGCATCGGCGCCAGGTACAGGTTGGCCGACACCGTCTGCGGGGCATTGGGGTTGTCGTTGACGTCCAGGAAATCCTTGCAGCTCGCCGACGCGAGCACCAACGCGGCGAGCGTCCCGATGCGAAGTGTTTTCATCATTAGAACGCCACCTTGAAGCCGAAGGTGTAGCCACGCGGCATTGGGAAGTTGCCGAAGTCGATACCGGCGGCCCCGGAGCCGCCCACCGCGGCGCTGTTCCCGTTCACGATCGGGTCTAGTCCTGAATAGTTGGTGATGAGGAAGAGGTCCGTCCCCGTGAGGAAGACGCTGGCATCGCGCGTGTTGAGCCACCCGCGCGGGAGCTGGTACTTGAGCGTCACGTCACGCAGCCGCAGCCAGTTGATGTCCTTCTCGATGAACAGCTCGTCGGAGATCAGCGTGTAGTAGGTCGTCTGCACCGACGGGATGATGACGATGTTGTTCCTCGTCGGCGTTGCACTGTTCTCCTTCCCGTCACGCAGCACACCGGCAATCACCCGCGGCTGCTCGCGGTCCAACGTCCGCGTGCTGAGCCCGCGGACCGTGAGTTCCCGCTCGGTGGCGTTGAACACGTCGCCGCCCTTGCGGATGTCGAGCAGGAAGTTGAGCGACCAGTTCCGATGCCGGAACGTGTTGGTGAGGCCGATGGTGAAGTCGGGTTGGCGATCGTAGCCCGCATCGATGAACGTCGTCGACCGCAGCGGCAGACCGGTCGTCGGGTCGATCAGGAGATCGCCCTGCTTGTTGCGCAGGTAGAAGAGCCCAGTCAGCGACCGCGTCGAGAGCCCCGGTGCCGTCCCGTTGCGCACGTTGCCGTAGAGCCACGTGTCCGACACGTACGACTCCGGCAGCGCGTTGGGGAGCGCCAGCACCTTTCCCCACGAGTGATCGAAGTTGGCCTGCACGTCCCAGGCGAGCGTCCGGTTCTCGATCGGCGTGCCGCGCAGCGTCACTTCCCATCCTTCGTTGCGCGTGACGGCCCCGTTCAGGTTGAACAGGATGAACCCCGTGGCGTACGAACCGCGGATGTCGTTGACGATCTGGTCCTTGGTCTGCTTGCGATACCACGTGACGTCGAGGCCCAGCCGGTCCTGGAAGAAGCCCAGCTCCGTCCCGAACTCGTATGAGCGCGCAAACTCCGGCTTGAGCCCCAGGTTCGGCCCCGTGAAGCCATAGCCATACCCGCCGTACGACGTCGTCTTGTACTCCAGCGACGGGCGATACGCGTACGGCCTCGCGTCCTTCCCCACCTCGGCGTAGCCGCCCCGCAGGCGCCCCGTCAGGTACTTCTTGAGCGCCGGGAAGGCGTCGGTGAAGACAAACGATCCCGAGATGGAGGGATACATGAACGAGTTGCGCTCCGCCGGGATGGTCGACGTCCAGTCGTTGCGCAGCGTTCCGGTGACGTACAGGTAGTCGTTGAGGTTGAGCGTCGCGCTCCCGAACAGCGACACCAGGCGCCGCTGCGCGATGGTGGTGCGGTTGGTGCGGATATTGGTGTTGTTGATCGAGACGAAGTTCGGGTCGAGGAAGTCCTGCCCCTTGAGCGCCGCCGTCGTCGACTTGAAGTCCGACACCTGGTTCCCCACCAGCCCGTTGATCGAGAGCCCCTTCCACAGGTGGTGCGGCTCGAAGTTCACCAGGGTCTGCGCCGTGAGGTTGCGCACCACGTCGTTGGCATCGTCCAGCACGCCGTTGTAATTGGCGCCGTACACACTCTCGGGGTGGCGCAGGATCTCGTTCTCGTTGGTGTAGCCGTCCATGCCGATGTTCGACTTCACGTTCACCCAGCTCCACGGCGTGACGATGAAGCCAAGGTTCGTGACCAGGCGGGTGTTCTTCGCGTTGATCCGGTTCTTCTCGACGTTGAAGTACGGATTGTCGACTTCCGCCGAGGCGGACGCCGTCGTCAGGCGGCGACGGTTCCCCGAGGGCGTGAGCCAGTCCTTCGCGTTGTCGGTCTGCGGCCACAGCAACAGGCCGATGAGCGGGCCGTTGTCACCCTTGTACGCCTGGTTGTTGTCGGCCAGCGCGAACTGCATCGACAGGTCGGCGCGCAGCCAGCGGTTCACCTGCGCCTGCGAGGCGGCGGTCAGGTTGAGGCGCGAGTAGTCGGAGTTGGGCACCACCCCTTCCTGCTTGTCCCCCGACATCGCCAGTCGGTAGTTGATGCGGTTATCCTGCGCCGCGCCGTTGAACGAGAGGTTGTGGCGTTGCGTGATGGCGGTGCGGAAGAAGCCGTCGATGTTGTTGTAGAACGTCGTGCCCGGCGCGTACGGTGCGCCGAAGTACGAGAAACCGCCGTTGCTCGTGAGCCCATACACGCGTTGCAGCTCCGGCGTGTTGCGCGTCCCCTCGAACTTGAACGACGAGGAGTACTCGAGGCCGCCGCCGGTGCGCCCGCGCTTCGTCGTGATGACGATCGCGCCGTTGGCCGCGTCGATCCCGTACAGCGCGCTCGCTTCCGGCCCCTTGAGTACCGTCAGCGACTCGATGTCGTCCGGGTTGAGGTCGGCCGCGCGGTTGGTGAAGTCGACGCCGCGATTGGCGAACGCCGTCAGCGACCCCGGCGCATCCGAGGCCAGCACGCCGGTGTTCATCGTCTTGTTGTCCAGCGGCAAGCCGTCGACGATCATCAGCGGCTGGTTGCTCGACGAGATCGACGAGACGCCGCGGATGGTGATCGACGACGAGGCGCCCGGCACCCCCGACGACGAGGTGACCTCGACGCCGGCCACGCGCCCCTGAAGCGCGTTCACGAAGTTCTGGCGCTGCGACTCGGAGATCGCCGTCCCGTCGACGGCTTGCTGCGAGGTGCCGAGGGTGCGCACCTGCGCCGTCTGGCCAAGCGCGGTCACGACCATGGCGTCGAGCTGCGTCGCCACACGGCGCAGTTGCACGTTGATCGTGTTGTCGTCCGAGACGGTGCGCTCTTCGGGGGCGTTGCCAATCAGGCGAAAGACGAGGACCTGCCCTGCCGAGACGCGGATCGAATACGTCCCGTCGACGCGGGTCATCGTCCCCTGGGTCGTCCCCTTGATGACAACGGAGACCGAACCCATGGGTTCGCCTTGTTCACTGGTCACCCGGCCGGTGACCGTCCTGGGCTGCGTGGCGGTGGCTTGGGCGAACGCGCGAGCCGGTACCGTCACCGCCCCGACCCCGAGCGGCACCAGCCATAACGCCGGCGCGGCCACGAGGGTCAGGAGTGCTCGTGTTCTCATGGGAAATGCACGAAGGATTTGGGGATCGACAGGAATTGCGCGGACACGGGGGTGGTGTGCATGCACAAGGGTGTTGGGGGTCATGCCGGCCCCCGCGTGATGACTGGGGGGTTCCATCGCCCCGAGACGCTCGCGTTAGGCCGGCCCACCGGACCAGATCGTTGGATTCGCGAAATGGTACGGGCTGAGGGCGCTGCAACATTCACGAGGAGAGGGGACAGCGTCAACGAGAAAAGTGTTGTCGCTGCGCAGGAATTCCCTCTTGACATGTCGCGCATTCACCTGGCCGCGCATCTCGCCCCCCCCAAGACCGGCGTGCGACTGTTGCCCTAACGCAACAAGACCGGCAAGACCGGCCGGCCAGGGCGCACCCGGCGCCGCCCGCGCTACTTTCGCTTGAGGCCGCGCACGGTCGCCGAGTCGGTCATCAGCTGCCCGCGATCGTCCAGTTGCCCGTGGTACTGCGCGATGCGGCGCACGTACCCCAGCGTCTCCTCGTGACGCCAGCGCTTCACGTTGGGAGCCACCGTCTCGATGTTGTTCCAGCGCCTGGGGTCCAGCTTCGACTCGCGCGCCAGCACCTGCGCGTTCAGCAGTGTGCGGCGCCCAGCGTTGTAGCTCCCCAGGACGAACGCCCGCGCGTCCGTCAGCACCGAGTCTCCTTCCCAGCGCAGCCAGAGCTCACGATCGTAGGCGATCCCGGCGGCGATGTTCATCTCCGGGTTGTCGATCGTGTGCAGCTCCGGGTTGCGCGAGCTCACCTGCCTGAACGTCGCCGGCATGAGCTGCATGACCCCGCGCGCCCCCACCCAGCTCTTCGCCTTCGGGTCCAGGTTGCTCTCCGCCATCCCCTGCGCCTTGAACAGCCGCCAGTCGAAGGCGGGGCCGAAGTAGCGCTTGCTGTACTTCTGGAAGGTGTCGTCGAAGCGGTCCTCGGCGCGGCGCGGCTGCGCCCCCGCGCTCGCCGCCAGCTGCATGAGCAGCAGCCACCCTCCCCGCAGCGCCAAGCGCCGGGCGCGCCCCATGGCCTAGTTGAGCGCTCCCCCGATGACGATTGCCACCGAGACGAAGATCGCCGCGACGAAGAGCCCCACCGCCACGTTCCCCCGCCTCAGCTCCTCCTGGAAATCGACCTTCGGCGTGAGGATGTCGATCACCCGGTAGGCCACGAACATCATCACCACACCAAGCGCGGCGTACAGGAAGTTGAGCCCGACAATGGACCACTGCATGGCAGGAGGGAGGAGGGGAGCCGGCGGGGAGAACGGCGGGAGCGGCAGGTCGACTACCTGCAACATGCGCCCGCCGTGTGCGCCGGCAAGGGGTTGCTCAGCAATCCACCCCCCACTCCCGAAGGCGCGCCCGGCACACCCTGTCCACCTCACCCTGCACCCTCGCGCTCCCCGCGTCCCCCGCCTGGAGCAACCGTGCGCGCTGCATGAACGCGTCAACGCTCTGCTGCGCGATGGCGGTGAGCTGCCGCAGCACGACCACGCGCAGGAGCCCCGCCAGCAGCACCGTGGCGGCATCGCTTTCGGACGCGAAGTCTGCCACCGTCAGCTGCACGAAACGATCGAACGTCCACTCCTCCCCCTCCCCATCCACCACTTCCCGGACCAGGGCCGCGACGTTGGCCGGCTCCAGCCGCGAGGGATCGGCGTTGAGGAGTGCCTCGAGTCGATCCGATAGATCCTGTAGTTTCTGCGTTCGCACATCGCCCGGTTCACCCCGGTCCAGGCTCTTCCTCATCGGGGAGGGAACATCGGGAACGATCGGCGCCTGCGCCATTGCGGCCGACGGCATCATCACGTACTCCCGTCGGGACGACAAACGCTGACGCACGCTCCCCATCCCACCCCACCCCGCGGCCATCGTCTGCGGGACCTTCCGCAGCGCTGGCATCTCACGCGCCTGCTCTGCTGCCATACGCTCGGCGATCACCAGCCAGTTCGTGTACGCCGACGCCAGCTGGTAACGCAGGGCCAGCGCCCGCGCCTGGGCCGGCGCGAGGAATGGTAGGCGCTGCACCGCCGCGATGCGGGCAACCGTGGAGTACGTCGCCCGGGATGCCACGGCAGCCGCATGAGGCACCGCGCCGTCAGCCGCACCGCTGTCCACCCGCTCCACCGACGCACCATCGCCAGCCGCCAGCCGCAATACCTGGCGAAACGTCTCGCCGTTCTCCGACGATACCTCGAGCACCACCTCCACCTCCGGCACGCGCCGGACAAGACGCGCGCACGATACCAGCGTGTCTCCCTCGAACACCGCCCCGAACGACGCCGGCGCCACGTCCGTTGCCCCCTCCGGCCAGATCACCCGCACCGACGTGGCGCGCGGCGCACGCATCCGCTCGAAATGCCGCACGATGCGCTCTTGCATCCCCTCGTTTGGCGACACCAGTTCCGACGCGCCACCGGTCGCCTGGGCGAGCTGGCGCACGAAGGCCTCCGTCACCGCGCTCCCCACCCCAACCGTGAAGTGCCGGTGCCCCGACTGGCGGGCGCGCTCCACCACCATCTCCCATCCCCCCACCTGCCCGTCGGTGATGAGGAAGACCTCGCCGCGCTCCGTCGTCTGGAGGAGTCGGTGCGCCTCGCCCAGCGCCTGGGCGATCTCCGTCCCACCCATGTCCGCATCGAGCGACGTGCAGAAAGCCACGGCGTGCTCCAGCAGTGCCGGCGTACACGGCGCCAGGCGATCGCGCAGCCGCTTGGTGTGCGAGCCGAAGGCGACGATCCCCAGCTGGTCGTGCGGTTGCAGCTGCGTGACAATCGAGCGCAGCGCGTGCGAGGCCTGCGCCATCGCGTCACCCGCCATCGATCCCGAGCAGTCCACGACGAGCACCAACGACAACGGCGGCACCTGCTGCAGCCCGCCAAACTCCGGCTGGAACGAGGCAATCGCCGCCGTCACGTCGCCGTCGTCACCTGCAAGCACCACGCTCCTGTTCGCGTGCGGCGCGCGCAGCTCGATCACCATGTCGCGGTCCATCGACGCACGCTCGGCGCGCAGCGAAAGCACCAACGACTCCTCCGTGCGCCCCTGCACCAGCGCGTGCGACGGACAGGTGAACTGCCCGCGCGTGAGCGTCCCCGTCACCGTGAGCGAGAAGGAGAAGCGGTTCTCCACCACCAGCGACTGCTCCGGCTGCTGGTGTGGCATGAGCGGCGACGCCCCGTAGCGCGGCGCGATGGTGGTGGGGAAGTGCAGCCGCAGCCGGTTCCCCGACCAGCGCAGCAGGAGCGCATAGCGCACCGTGATGCGCGCCACCTCGCCAGGAAGGAGGTTTCCGACATTCATCGTGTAGAGCCCGGGCTCCGCCTGCTCCAGCATCACCGCCCCATCACCACCGGCCACCGCTGCCTCGTATTCACGCTCCGCCGTCGCCTTCTCCACCACCACGCCCGACAGCTCGCGCGCGCCTAACGTGACGTGCACGTCGAGCAGCACCGCATCCAGCGGGAGCGGGAAGGTGTACACCGCCTCGATGGCGCGCGACTCGGCGTTGCGATAGACCTGCGTCGTGCGCACCTCACATAGCTGGTCGTGCAGCGTTGCCTGCAGCTCCACGTCCTCGAGCGCCACGCGCTCGCCCTGCGACCCGCTGAAGACGCCGGCGCGCACGCGCTCCAGCATCGGTACTCCCACTACGCCCGCTCCACCCATCGTCGTCATCGGTCAGTCCTCCATCGAGTGATTCGTTCCTGGCATCGCCGCCGTCGCTGCCGCCGTTGACGTCGCGTTCGCGTCGTTCGTGCGCTGCACGGCGGCGTAGGCGCTGGCGACCGCGCGGAAGAAGACGCGCACCTGCTCCGGCGAGAGCCCCGCCTTCCCGGCTTCGAGCACCACCTCCACCCCATCCGCCACCACCAGGTGCGACCAGAGCTCCACCGTCCCCGGGCGCCGTGGCGTGGGGGGAAGCGGGCGGTCGTCGAGTGCCGCGGTGCGTCGGTCGCCGCCCAGTTGGCCCTGGCGCAGGAGATCGCCAATGCGCTCCAGCGAGAGACCGGCGAGCTGCCACTTCCTGATATGGAGGAGTTGCTCCAGGTGGCGGGGGGTGTAGTAGGCCCCCTTTCCCGCGCCCAGCGGGCGGTCGACCAAGCCGAGCTGGATGTAGTAGCGCACCGTCCGCGCAGGGATTTCGGCACGCTCGGCGAGGTCGTCGAGGGAGTAGCTCTGGGCGTCGCGCCCAGCGTCGCGGTGCACGGATTCGGCGTCGTTCATGACAGTGATATACGACAGTCAAACTGTCGTGTCAACTGTCGTGATAGGGCGGAGAATGGACGAAGATCGTTGTCTTAGTCCACTTTACGAAATAAAATGGACTAAGAGCAGACTGTTGGTCCATTTTCGTCAGGAGAATGCCGTGCCGGGAACATGGCGAAGGGCGATGTGGCCATCCGATCCGGCGCTCGATGCGGCGCCGAGATACCGGCGCGCGTGCGAGTTCGACGCCTTTGTTCCGGATCGCATCGCTGCGCTCGACGTTCGGCTCTCCGCCGATGTCGCGGGGCTCGTCTCCGACGCGGAGCAGTCGATCCAGTCGCTCAATCGAGTCGACGCGGGTGTCCTGGCGCCGCTGGCACGTCTCCTCCTCCGTACCGAATCCATCGCATCCTCCAAGGTGGAGGGGATGCAGATGGGCGTGGGGGACCTCGCCCGCGCGGAAGTGCGCGCCGAAGCGGGGGAGAGGACGAGCGCCACCGCGCTGGAGATCATCGACAACATCAACATGATGGAAATGGCGGTCGGCGAAGCTGCCGACGGCCGCACCGTCGGTCGCGCCGAACTGGAGGCGATCCATGCACGCCTGATGGCCAGGACCCCCAACCGCGCGATTGCAGGACGCGTTCGAGACGTCCAGAACTGGATTGGCGGCAACGACTACAATCCTTGCGGCGCCGACTTCGTCCCGCCGCCACCCGAAGAGGTCCCGTCGCTCCTCGATGACCTCTGCAACGCCATCAACGACGCCGTCCTCCCGCCGCTGGTGCAGGCCGCGCTCGTCCATGCGCAGTTCGAGACGATTCATCCGTTTGCCGACGGCAGTGGGCGCGCGGGTCGCGCCCTCATTCACGTCGTCCTGAAGCGCCGCGGGCTGGCCCCGCGTTTCATTCCCCCCATTAGCGTCGTCCTCGCCGCCTCGCGCTCGCGCTACATCGACGCGCTCACCGCCTACCGTGGCGATGACGTGGAGCGGTGGATCGAGCACTTCGCCGCCGCCGCCGCTCGCTCGGCGCGCCTCGCCGTCGCGTACGTCGATGCCGTTCGCCGACTGCAGGCGGAGTGGCGCGACCGGCTGGCGCAGGCCGGGCCGCCCCCGCGCGCCGGTGCCGCCGTGTGGGCGCTGATCGATGCGCTCCCGGCGCACCCCGTCATCACCGGGCCGGTCGCGACGACGGCGACCGGATTGGTCAAGACCGCCGTCTATCGCGCCATCGATCAACTGATCGCGGCCGGCGTGTTGCGCCCGTTAGGCACCGCCAGGCGCCACCGCGCGTGGGAAGCGGCGGGACTTCTCCAACTCATGGAAGGGCTGGAAGCCGGCGAGATGCCCGACGCGTCGTCGTAGCCTCAGTTCGCCGCCGTCTCCTCCCCGTGCACCCGCCGGAAATAGGCGACGAGGTCGATCACCAGCGGCTCCTCGTCAGGCATCGGCGACCAGGCCAGCGACTCCGCGAGGACGTCCGGTATCTCCGTCCCCGGGCACCAGCGCTCGATCACGCGATGCTCGGTGTCGACGATCCAGTACTCCTCGACCCCTTCGCGCTGATACAGGCGCCGCTTCACGTGCCGGTCGGCGCGCAGAGACGTTGGGGAGAGCACCTCGACGGCGAGCACGAGGCGCCGAACATCGCTGAACTCCCGCGGAGGCGCACCATCCGCTCGACGCGGCGTGACGAACACGTCGGGCTCCACCACCGTCGTGCGGGAGAAAGGCACCTCCGCGGGTGCGATCATGCAGTGCAGCGCGTGTCGATGCGCATACTCGCGGAGCAACACGTACAATTCTCCCACCGCGCCCTGGTGCCGCCACGACGGTGCCGGTGTCACCAGCAGCTCTCCGTCGACGACTTCGTAGCGGTTCCCGTCGTCGGGAAGCGCGTGCAGCTGCTCCGCCGTCCAGTCGCGGCGACTGCGATCGGGGAGAATCGGTGAGGGCGCGGGCATCCCTATAGCTTACGCTCGGCGCAGTTAGGGTGACAAGGGGCCATGCCCCATCATGCACGCGATCGCCGGCGCAGACGTTACCGATATCGCGCGCTCGGTGACGCAATCGTGCGCCATCGAGGTGAGTCAACCTTTCGCGAGCTCCTCGCCGTGGACGCGCCGGAAGTAGGAGGGAAGGTCGATCACGAGTGGATCTGCGCTACCGCGAGGCGCCCACGACAGCGTGTCGACGACGACCTCGGGCTCCTCGTCGTCAGGACGCCAACGCTCCACGAGTCGCGCCTCTGGTTCGACGATCCAGTACTCCGCGACCCGTTCGGATTGGTAGAGCCGGCGCTTGACGTACCGATCGACGCGCACACTCGAGGGCGACAAGACCTCCACGACGAGTACGAGCCGGCCCACGTCCTCGAACCGCTGCGCCAGCTTCCCGTGCAGTAGCGGCAGCACGAACAGGTCGGGTTCGACGACGCGGCGTGGCGAGAAGGTCACATCCGCGGGCGCGATCACACACTCGCTGTCGTGTTGCGCCGCATACGGCTTCAACAGTACGCCCAGTTCCAAGGCGGCACGTTGGTGCATCAACGCGGGCGCCGGCGTCACCAGCAGCTCTCCGTCGATGACTTCGTAGCGCTTCCCGTCGGCGGGAAGCGCATTGCGCTCCTCCACCGTCCAGTCGTGGCGGGAAGGGTCCGTAGGTAGGAACAGGGGCGCGGGCATGCCCATAGCTTACGCTCGGCGCAGTTAGGGGTGCAAGGGGACATGACCGAAACAGGCAAGCCCGCTCGCGTGCGGCGTTACCGTATTCGCGCGCATGGTGCCATTCGGTTGCGCCTCCTGCCCTCACTCCCGCCCTCATCCGCCGAGCACATCCGAACGTGGCCAGCGCCACCCGGGATCCATGCGCGGGCAGCCTTCGCCCGGGCGCGACACCACCGTGGTGAACGACCCCGGGCCGCCGCCAAAGCGCAGGTCGTACATCGTCACCACTCCGTCGGCTGTGCGTTCCCACACCGGGACGCGCATGAACTCCAGCGCTGCCGCCAGCTCGCACCGCTCGCGCGCCAGCGTGCGCAACTCGGCGGCGGGCGCGCTCCAGGTGCGTCCCCAGCGAATCGCCGGCGTATCGCGTCGCGCGGCGGCGTGGGACCCATCCGGATCGCCGCGACCGCCGTTGCCGCATTGCGCCGCCGAGCGAAGCGATGGCAGTGGTGCGACTGTGGCGAGGCTCGCCGTGTAGCTGACGGAATCGCTGGTGACGACGATCGCCGAGAGGCAGAGCGGGTTCCCGGGCGCCGGCGAGAGCACCACGTCCTTCAGTGTCACGCCCACCTCGCGCGTCATCGCCCGCCTGCCTAACGCCGAGGTGGAGAAGAACGTCACCTCCAGCGCCATCCATCCCGCGATCGCCACCGTCGCGAGGCGTGGCCGAGGGACGCGCCAGCTCACCAGCGTCCACACCAGCGCCCCCACCGTCAGCACCAACGCCACCGTGCGTCCGACTTCGCCCACGCGCCACGCCGCGACCAGTATCGTCAGCAGCAACGCAACGCTGAGCAGCCGCCCGGCCATGCCGCGCGCAATGAACGCCAGCGGCGCCAGCGCCACGATCCAGAGCCACGGTTCGACGATGAAGACCGCGTCGCCGTAGATCCAGCGTGCATCGAACGGCCACCACGGATGCACGCCGTAGCTGTTGGTGTAGTCGAGCGCGATGTGCGAGAGCGAGGCGACGAGCGAGAGGGCGAGCAGCGTGCGCGCCTTCACTGAATCGCGCAGTTCGCGCCGCGCCGCCAGCGCCAACCCCCACGCCACCAGCGCGGCGATGACGGTGAAGAGCACCGTGTGCGTGTGCCCGCGGTGGTGCAGGAGGTAGCCCAGGTTGCCCATTCCTGAGCGTGACCCGGAGTAGGCAAGGTCTGCGTCCGGGAGTTCGGCGAGGACGACGGCGAGGAGGTAGGCGGTGCGTCGGAAGGAGGGCGGGGGGGTGGAGGTGGCGACGGGTTCGGCGTCGTTGGTTGAGGAGGCGCGCGTTGCGCGGGCCACGTGCTGGCAGGCGGCTTCGGCGAGGAGGGCGCCGGCGAGGGCGTGGGTGATGTTGTCCATGGAGGGGAGAACGGGTGAGGCGGGGGCGGGTGTTCAGCGTGGAAGCCCGCGACGTCCTCGCACGTCGCGGCCACCGCCTGGAAGTTGCCTCATCACGATGAGTAAGATACCCTCATCTGGATGACAACGCGCCTCCAGGTCCTCCTCGAAGACGACGAGTTGGCCGAGATCCGCCGATTCGCGAAGCTGCATCGCATGACGGTCGCCGAGTGGGTGCGGCAGGCGCTGCGTCGCGCGCGTCGCGATGAGTCCGCGGTCGATCCTAGGCGGAAGCTCGCGGCTGTGCGAGAGGCAAGCCGAGGGGAGTATCCCACGGGCGATATCCAGCAGATGCTCACGGAGATCAAGGGCGGGTACCTCGTCGATCCTCCGGAGTCCCGGTAGCGCTCGTGGTCTTCATCGACTCGAACATTCCGATGTACCCCGTCGGCGCGCCACATCCCAACAAGGACCGCGCACGACGTCTCCTCGAGGGTCACATTCGATTGGGAGACCGGCTCGTCACGGACACCGAGGTGCTCCAGGAGATTCTGCAGCGCTACGTGGCGATCAACCGTCGTGACGCGATCCAACCGGCTTTCGACGCGCTCCTCAATGTTGTCGATCACGTGTATCCCGTCGAAGTCGCGGACGTCGAGCGAGCGAAGGGACTCGTGCTTGGCGTGACGCCACTTTCGGCGCGAGATGCCGTGCACCTCGCGGTCATGCAGCGACACGGGATCGATCGCATCCTCACGTTTGACGCGGGCTTCGACCAGGTGGCGTGGGTCGAGCGTGTGGGCCGCTAGCGTTCGGGTCGAAGTCGTGTCGAGCTTCCACGTGGAGGACGAATGAATAGGGGACCCGAGGCATGACCCGCCCGCCGCGTCGTAACTCGCGCCGTCAGCTGCGCCGCCACCTGCGCCCTGTCACGCCCGCTCCGGACGTGTACGAAGTGCTCAATCTCCTCGCCGAGTACCGCGGAACACCGGAGGCGCAGCACCTGTTGCACATCATCGCCGAGCCGTTCTGGTCGAACGGGTCGTGGCGCGAACTGGACCCGCTGCTGCGCATGATCCAGGCGATGGCTGACGCAGGGCTGTTTTCCGCCGAGGAGCGGTTTTTCCTCGTTGGGCACCTCAGTGACGCGGTCGTCCCCTCGCGGGCCCGCGAGGACCCGCGCTTTCCCGAGGTTGAGCGCGAGATGCAGCAGGTGCGCGAAGAGCACGACCTCGCGGAGGGTGAGGACTGGTACCTGCCCGAGGCGCCGGAGGCCTATCGCAGGTTGAACGACGAATGGTGCCGGATAACCGATCAAGAAATGGCGAAGTGGTTTCGCGAGTTGGGGGAGTATGAGATTGCGTGGCTGTTAGTCGGCAACCAGGAGGAGTTCGAAGCGAGGTGGGATGTGGGGAGGCGCGAGCTTTTCGGGATCGACGACGACCACCCGGAAGGAGCGTAGCGGCCAGGGGGGGCAAGCGTGTGGGATGCACGGGCTCGTCGTTCACGCGCATTCTGCGCTTCCTGGCCTACGTTTGCCTGGGGGGCGACGACGGCATCGTGCGGTCCGACAGCTTCGTCGTGTCGCGCCCGGATGCGCGCGAAGCTGAGCTTGGAACTGCTGTCGCGCTTGGAGGAAGCGCGCGCGAACTCACAAGATCCGCGCTGGACGGCGCCGTTGAACCGGCGACGCTGCACCTCCCGCCAGCGTTGGTGGAGCGCGACTTTGTGTCGAGCCTTGGGCTCGCGCTGGAAGGCGCGCACGACCTGTGGGCGCTCTACGACGGATGGATCGCCCGCGCGCAGGCGCTGGCGGCGGCGCGCGTCACCGGGCGATTCGTGTTGCTCGGCGACGCGGAGCGGCGGCAGGCGAGGCGCGAGGCGATGGCGCGCTACGCGGCGGTACGGCAGGAGTTGGAAGCGTTGCGGCTGGCGGCAGGGCGCGAACGACAGCTCAACAAACGAGTGGAACTGAACCTGACCATCCAGCGCCTCGAGCAGGAATTGGCGGGGTTGCTGGAACGGCTCTGAATAGCGAGGTGGGGATGGAGAAGTTGCAGCTGGGCGCCGCGGACACGAAGAGTGCCGACGTGGTGACGGCCAACATGGCGGCGCTCAGGGCGCTGTACCCCGAGGCGTTCGTCGAGGGAAAGATCGACTTCGACGTGCTGCGGCACCTCCTGGGCGGCGCCGTGGACGAGCGCGAGGAGAAGTACGGGCTCAACTGGCACGGCAAGCGCCGCGCGCGGCAGCTCGCGCTCACCCCCAGCACGGGAACGCTTCGCCCGGCGCCGGGAGAGAGCGTCGATTGGGAGACGACGCAGAACCTGATGATCGAGGGCGACAACCTCGAGGTGCTCAAGCTCCTGCAGAAGAGCTACTCGGGGAAGGTGAAGCTCATCTACATCGACCCGCCATACAACACGGGGAAGGACTTCGTGTACCCGGATGATTTTCGGGACAACATCCGGAACTATCTGGAGTTGACGGGGCAGGTGGAGGGAGGAAAGAAGATCACGTCCAATCCGGAGTCGTCGGGAAGGTTCCACACGGATTGGTTGAACATGATGTATCCGCGGTTGAAGCTGGCGAGGGCGCTGCTGGCGGAGGATGGTGCCTTGTTCGCTTCGATCGACGATGAGGAGTTCCCACATCTTCGAGCGGTGATGGATGCCGTCTTTGGTGAAGAAAACTTCGTCGGCGCATTTGTCTGGGAGAAGCGAACTACTCGCGAGAATCGAAGAGTTCTTTCGGTCAATCACGACTACTTGCTGTGTTATGCCCGCGAGCTATCGCTCTTCGAACAGACGCGCGGCCTACTTCCACGTACCATCGAGAGTGAGGAGCGCTTCGACAATCCTGACCAAGATCCCCGTGGCGCATGGCAGTCAGTTTCGATAAACGCCCAAGCCGGGCCCGGTCGTCGCAAGGAGCAGTTCTTCACGATCGTCACTCCATCGGGACGAAGAGTTGATCCGCCGAGCGGGCGTTGCTGGATCTTCACCGAAGATCGCTTCCACGAGCTCGTCGCCGATCGACGAATCTGGTTCGGCGAGGACGGCAACAATGTGCCAAGGCTAAAGGTCTTTCGAAGCGAATCGAACGATGGAGTTGTTCCGCACACGCTGTGGAAAGCGGACGAAGTCGGAACGACAGACTCTGCCAAGAAGGCACTGAAGGACCTCTTCGACGGCATCGAGGTGTTCGACACCCCGAAACCCATTGGACTGCTTGAACGAATCCTTGCGATTGGCGCAACGGGATCGCCGAACGATGTGGTCTTGGACTTCTTCGCTGGCGCTGGCCCTGTAGGCGAAGCCGTCCTCTATGCAAACGCACGCGACGGCGGTAGACGGAAGTACCTTTTGGTGCAGCTTCCCGAGCCGCTTCCCGACGATTCTCCTGGTAGGTCGCTCGGGCTTGAGAACCTCGCGCAGGTGGTGATCGAACGCCTCCGCCGCGCCGCCAAGAAGATCCGCGACGAGAACCCCCTATTCGCTGGCGACTTGGGCTTCCGCGTCTTCAAGCTCGACTCCAGCAACATCCGCGCATGGGAGCCCAGGCGCGACGACCTCGAACAGACGCTCCTCGAATCGCAGGAGCACATCAAGCCGGGGCGCGGCGAGCAGGATGTGCTCTACGAACTCCTGCTCAAGCTCGGGCTCGAACTCACGGTCCCCATCCAAACGCGCACCATCGCGGGCAAGTCGGTGCACAGCGTGGGGGGCGGCGTCCTCATGGTCTGCCTGTCGGAGTCGGTCGCCGCGGACGAGGTGGAAGCGCTCGCTGAAGGAATCGTGGCGTGGCACAAGGAGCTGCAGCCGGCGGGGGAGGTGAACCTCGTCTTCCGCGACAGCGCCTTTGCCAACGACGTGGCCAAGACCAACCTCACGGCGATTCTCCAGCAGCAGGGGCTGGGGAATGTGAAGAGCGTGTAGGAGGGGCACCTCATGACAGGCATCCCTCCCTCGGACGAAAGCGCGTCGCCGTCACGACTCATCCTGTTTCAGGGCGAGGATCGCGTCACCCGCATCCAGGTTCGCCTGGAGGGGGGGACGGTGTGGCTCACCCAGGCCCAGCTCGCCGAGCTGTATCAGACGTCGCTGCAGAACGTAAGTGCCCATCTGCAGGATATTTATGCGTCTGGGGAGCTGGTTGAAGGAGCAACTATCAAGGATTACTTGATAGTTCGAACCGAGGGCGCACGTCAGGTTCGACGCTCCATCCAGCACTACAACCTGGATGCCATTCTCGCGGTCGGGTACCGCGTCCGCAGCCATCGAGGCGTTCAGTTCCGCCAATGGGCAACGGCACAGCTCCGCGAGTTCGTCGTCAAGGGCTTCGTGCTCGACGACGAACGGCTCAAGGCCCCGCCCGGCGATGCGGACGAGGACTACTTCGCCCAGCTCCTCGATCGCATTCGGGACATCCGCTCGTCGGAGCGGCTGTTCTATCGCAAGGTGCTCGACATCTACGCCACCAGCGTCGACTACGACCCTTCCGCCGAGTCGTCACAGCGATTCTTCGCCACGGTGCAGAACAAGATGCACTGGGCGGCGCACGGACACACGGCAGCCGAAGTGATCCACGAGCGGGCAGACGCCAGCAAACCGCACATGGGGCTAAGCCACGTGCCGCGAGGAGCGCGAGTGCGGAAGCAGGATGTGAGCGTCGCCAAGAACTACCTGCAGCCCGACGAGCTGGAGGCGCTCAACCGGATCGTGAACGCCTACCTGGAGTTCGCCGAGCTGCAGGCGCGAGGACGACGGTTGATGTACATGCAGGACTGGATCGCCAAGCTCGATGACTTCCTGCGGCTGTCGGATCGCGACATCCTGACCCACGCGGGAACCGTTTCGCATGAGATGGCACAGCTCAAGGCCGAGACCGAGTACGACGCATATCGTGCACGAACCGACGCTGAGCCGCGTGCCGTGGACGGCGACTTCGAAGAGGCGGTGAAACGACTGCCCAGGCAGCGGCGCCGCCCCTCCGACCCCGGGGGCGAGTGAGACCATGAAGCTCCACTTCGAACCCGATCTCGACTACCAGCGCAACGCCATCGACGCGGTGACCGGGCTCTTTCGCGGCCAGGAGATCGCCCCGCTCGAGTTCACGGTGTCCGGCCGCCCCACCGCCGAGCAGATCGGCATTGCCGGCATGGTCGAGAATGAGCTGGGGATCGGTAACCGCCTCTCGCTGCTCGACGACGAGCTACACGCGAATCTCAAGGCCATTCAGCTGCGCAACGGCCTGCGTCCGTCCGAACGGCTCGACTCCGGCGACTTCACCGTCGAGATGGAGACCGGGACCGGGAAGACCTACGTCTACCTGCGCACCATCTTCGAGCTTCATCGTCTGTACGGCTTCACCAAGTTCGTGATCGTCGTCCCCTCGGTCGCCATCAAGGAAGGGGTCTACAAGACCATCCAGATCACCGAAGCGCACTTCCGCGCGCTCTATGCCAACACTCCGTTCGAGTACTTCGTCTACGACTCGGCAAAGCTCGGGCAGGTTCGCAACTTCGCCACGAGCGCGAAGGTGCAGCTGATGGTGGTGACCGTCGGCGCCATCAACAAGAAGGACGTCAACAACCTTTACAAGGAGAGTGAGAAGGTTGGCGGGGAGAAGCCCATTGAACTGATCAAGGCCACGCGCCCCATCATCATCGTCGACGAACCGCAGAGTGTCGACGGTGGTTTACAAGGAAGCGGGAAAGCGGCGCTGGACGCGATGAACGCGCTGTGCACGCTTCGCTATTCAGCCACGCACGTCGACAAGCACCACATGGTGTATCGGCTGGATGCGGTCGACGCCTACGAACGAAGGCTGGTCAAGCAGATCGAGGTGGCCGCGGCGGAGGTGGCCGGAGGCTTCAACAAGCCGTACCTGCGCTTCATCAGCGCCAGCTCAAAGAAGGGGGGCGTGAGCGCACGGGTCGAGCTCGATCTTCAGCAGGGTGGAAAGGTGGTTCGCAAGGAGATCGCTGTCTTCGATGGCGACGATCTGGAACAGGTGACCGGGCGCGAGCTGTATCGCGACCATCGCATTGGCGAGATCCGGGCCGGCGGGGGGAACGCGACGCTCGAAGTGCGACT
Source organism: Gemmatimonadaceae bacterium (assembly GCA_020852815.1). Classification (NCBI taxonomy): domain Bacteria; kingdom Pseudomonadati; phylum Gemmatimonadota; class Gemmatimonadia; order Gemmatimonadales; family Gemmatimonadaceae; species Gemmatimonadaceae bacterium. The sequence goes on from JADZAN010000033.1 coordinate 124,137, forward strand.
TCCCGGCGACGAGCGCTGGCTTGCGCCTGGCGAAGCGATCGCCGATGTCGATCCCGACGCCGTGCAGCGGCAGATGATCCGCCGCACCATCAAGGAGCACCTGCAGAAAGAACTGAGGCTTGCGCCGCTCGGCATCAAGGTCCTCTCGCTCTTCTTCATCGACAAGGTCGACAACTACCGTCAGTACGACCATGACGGGACCGCGGTGAAGGGGAAGTACGCCCGCATGTTCGAGGAGGAGTATCGAGCGCTGGCCAAGGATCCGAGCTTCTCGTCACTGTTCAAGGAAGTCGACGTCACGTCAGCCGCGGCCGAGGTACACGAGGGCTACTTCTCCATCGATCGCAAGAAGGTCGGGGGGAAGCAGGTCGATGTGCTCAAGGACACCAGGGGCGACTCGAAGGCCGACGACGACACGTACAACCTCATCATGCGGGACAAGGAGAAGCTCCTGAGCTTCAATACGAAGCTCAAGTTCATCTTCTCTCACTCAGCGCTACGTGAAGGGTGGGACAACCCGAACGTCTTCCAGATCTGCACGCTCCGCGATATCGGCACTGAGCAAGAACGCCGGCAGTCCATCGGGCGTGGCCTCCGGCTGTGTGTGAACCAGAACGGCGAGCGTGTGCGCGGCTTCGAGGTCAACACGCTGACCGTCATCGCCAATGAGCCGTTCGAGGAGTTCGCTGACAACCTGCAAAAGGAGATCGAGGCGGATACCGGAATTCGCTTCGGTATTCTCGAGGATCACCAGTTCGCGCTCGTCGAGGTTGTCGACGCAGACGGCAACGCGTCGCGTCTCGGGCTCGACCAGTCCAGGGTGCTCTGGGAGCACTTCAAGACGGCGGGACTCATTGACGCCAAGGGGCGCGTGCAGGACGCGATGCGGACGGCGCTGCTCGAAGGGAAGGTGACGGTACCGTCTGCGTTCACCGACCAGCTCCCGCAGATCCGCGACGTGTTGCGGAAGGTGGCGGGGCGACTCCAGGTCAAGAACGCTGACGAACGCGTCACCATTCGCCCGCGACAGGGAATTGTCGACGGCGACGAGTTCCGCGCGCTCTGGGATCGCATCAAGCACAAGACCACCTATCGCGTTCACTTCGACAACGAGTCGCTCATCGAGCAGTGCGTAAAGGCGCTGCGTGACGCTCCTCCCGTCACGCGTACGCGCATGGTCTTTCGCAAGGGTGAGGTGCAGATCGGCCGCGGCGGTGTGGTGGCCACCGAGAAATCGTCGTCCGGTCCCATCGCGATAGACGAACGGGACATCGAACTCCCCGATGTCATCACCGATCTGCAGGACCGTACCCAGCTCACGCGCCGCTCCATCGTACGCATCCTGCGCGAGAGTGGTCGTCTGGCGGACTTTCGGCGCAATCCGCAGGAGTTCATCGAGTTTGCGGCCGAAGCCATCAACAAGTGCAAGCGACTGGCGCTGGTGGACGGGATCAAGTACCAGCGCATTGGCGACCAGGAGTTCTACGCGCAGGAACTGTTTCAGCAGGAAGAGCTGACGGGGTACCTCAAGCAGTCGCTGGAGACCAGGAAGTCGGTCTACGAGCGCGTCGTCTACGACTCGGCCGGCGTGGAGCGCGCGTTCGCGGAGGCGATGGAGCAGAACGAGGCCGTGAAGGTGTACGCGAAGCTGCCGGGCTGGTTTAGGGTGCCGACGCCGTTAGGCAGTTATAACCCGGATTGGGCGGTGGTGGTGCAGCGGGAGGGAGAGGCGGAGCGGTTGTACTTCGTGGTGGAGACCAAGGGGAGCTTGTTCGCGCAGGATCTGCGGGTGTTGGAGGGGGCGAAGATTGAGTGCGGGAGGAGGCACTTCGAGGCGTTGGCGGTGATGGAGGGCGCGGTACGATACGTGGTGGCGACGGGGTTGGAGGGCGTTCTCGCGTGAGTTGTCATCATTGAAGGGGCGAACCAGCACCACATCGCGTCGAGCGCGAGTCTGCGCGAGGCAAGGGCGACGCGACAATGCTCGAGGCACTGGAAGAGATGGATTTCAGTGACTCGATTGCTGCGGAGTTCATCCGTGAGATGATTGGCAGGAATAGCGTGAGCGCGTCGAGGGCGATCAACAAGCTCGTGTTGCACAGGGCAGCACTTCGTTAGTCGTCAGCGCTTCGCGGTTGAGGGCTTTGGTGGACGCGACGCAGGGCGTCGAATACTGGCCTGTCAGCAATTCGGTGTTTGATCAATGGCCAACGAAGACAGAGATGGTCCGGCCGACCTCCACACCCGGCTTGGCGTGGGGAAACCTCCATGACCGTATGGCATCATGCCACATGCGCCAGCATGTAGTCGTATGATGCGGCGGGCCGAATGCGGGCGGAGAACCTTCGTGCCTTCGTGTGAGACCGATCTGTCTCTCCAGGGAGCCACCGATCGTGCACGGTGCACCGACAAATGGGTCCCAGCTTTCGCTGGGACGGTGGGGGTGGGCGCTGGGACGGTGGGGGCCTATCTTATCGACGGCCACGGCGTAGCTGCAAACGGGCGCGGAAAGACTCTGCCATGAACCAGGCGCTGCTGCATCAGCAGGAACGCATTCGTACGATGAGCGCGGACGAGAAGATGCGCATCTCGCACGCGCTGTGGTTGGAGGCGCGTGCCGTGCTGGCGGCGGGCGTGCGCGCGCGGAACCCAGAATGGTCGGATGCGCAAGTCGCGTCGCGGGTGCGGGAGCTGATGCGTGACACCACCGCGTAGCCTCGTAGGGCTATTCATCGCCCCACTCAACCGCGCCAGTATCGACTACGTCGTAACGGGAGGTCTGGCGGCCATCCTGTATGGTCACCCTCGCCTGACGCTCGATGTCGACCTGGTCATTCGGCTCGACGCGTCTGCCGCGGCGATGTTCACCGCGCTTTGGCCGTCCGACGCGTTCTACTGCCCGCCGGTGGAGGTCGTGCGGGAGGAGTGTGAGAGGCCGGCGAACGGGCACTTCAACGTCATCCACTCGGAGACGGCGATGCGGGCCGACGTGTATCTGTCTGCCGATGATCCGCTCCACACGTGGGCGCTCGCCGAGCACGTGACGCGAACGATCGAAGGTGAGAGAGTCCGCTTTGCTCCCATCGAGTACGTCATCGTGTACAAGCTGCGCTATCTGCAGATGGGCGGTTCCGACCGTCACCTGCGGGATGTGATACGGATGCTCGAGACGAGTCGAAGCTTGATCCGTGAGGAGACGCTGCGATTCTGGATCGATCGTCTCGACCTCGCCGCCTTCTGGGATCGGGCACAAGGCGCGGCCGAAGGCGCGTAGGACCTCGCGAGCCGCTCGAGACCGCACCTTCTCTGCCGATTCGTGTATCTCGTGGCGATGGCCCAGCCGCCCTCTCCCACTCCGACCGTGCGCCCGTTCCGATCCGCCGCCCCGTTCCTCGCAGCCTGCCTCCTGCTCGGTATCCCCGCCCCCGCCCACGCCCAACTCGGCGCCGGTGACGGCTTTCTCTTCCGCACGCCCACCGTGCGACTCGGCGTCGCCGCCGGCCTCGCCGCCCCGCGCGCCCGCAGCGACATCTTCGACTTCATCACCGACGAACTCACCCTCTCCCGCGGCGACTTCGCCTCGCCGGCCTTCACCCTCACGGCCGACGTGCGCGTCAGGCCGCGCCTCCACGTCGGGGTGAGCGCCGAGTTCGCGGGGCGCACCGCCGATTCGGAGTCGCGCGACTTCACGGGGGAGGACGACCTCCCCATTCTCCAGTCGACGACGCTCGACCGTGCCGCCGTGCTGGCCACGGCACGCATCGCCCTCGCGCCGGCTGGGCGCGCGATCGGGCGCTATGCGTGGATCCCCAACCGCGTCGTCCCATACGTTGGCGCGGGCGCCGGCCCGGTCTGGTACCGGCTGCGCCAGTCGGGGGAATTCGTCGACCGGGAGACGCTCGACATCTTCGAGGACCAGTTCGAGTCGTCGGGGTGGTCGCTGGGGGCCTCGGGCTTTGGCGGGGCCGACATTTCGGTCACTCCCCGTTACGGCGTCTCGCTCGAGGGGCGATATCTCTGGGCGAAGGGGTCGATGAACGGCGACTTCAGTACCTACAACAAGATCGACCTCTCGGGGTACAATGCCTCGATCGGACTCTTCGTCAGGTTCTGAGTCAGCTTCCACGCCAGGTTCCACGCCAGGTTCCACGCCAGGTTCTGCGCGGAGACACTCGCATGATTCGACGCAACTCACGACTCGTCCCCGTCCTTGCCACGGCCCTCGTCGTGGTCGTGGCCACCGTCGGCGTGACCACGGTCGCTGGCGCCCAGGGGCGGATCGCTACGCCGTTTGCCCCATGGATTGGCTGCTGGGACCTGGTGCCGCGTGGTAACGCGGTCGCCAGCAACGAGCGCGTCTGCGTCGTCCCCACGGAGGGCGCCGAAGCGGTCGACCTGGTCTCGATTGCCGGCGACAGCATCCTCACGCGGCAACGCCTGGACGCAACGGCCGACAAGCGCGCGGTGCAGCAGGGTGACTGCAAGGGCGTCGAGAGCGTGCAGGCGATGGGCGCGCGCGTCTACCTGCGGACCGACCTGCAGTGCGGCGACCAGCATCGCCTGGTCAACAGCGTGATGGCCATGTCGGGCGACGGCGAGTGGATCGACGTGCGAGGCGTGGCTTTCGGCTCCAACGTTGGCGTGCGTGCGTCGCGCTATCACGAGACGCCGGCGTCGGCGCGGATCCCGGCGAGCATCGCCGCCGCGCTCAACGGTCATCCCCGCAGCCTCCATGCGGCGCGCCTGGCGGCGTCGGGTCCTGTGCAGCTGGCGGATGTGGTCGAGGCCTCCCGTCATCTCGAAATAGGCGTACTCCAAACCTGGCTTGCAGAACGGGCGCAGGGGTTCGGGATCGACGCGCGACAGCTCGTGACGCTCGAGTCGGCCGGCGTGGCGCCGTCGGTGATCGACGTGATGGTCGCGCTCTCCTATCCCGACGTCTTCGCCCTCGATCGCACGCAACTCGGCGATCCCCCGCCCGACACGCGCGGCGAGCTGCGCGGCGAGGGCTATGGCTATGACGACGTCGGCTACTACGGCCGCGGCTACGGCTGGGGCTACGATCCCTATGGCTACGGCTACGGGCGCGGCTACGGCTGGTACTCCGGTCGCCGCCCGATCGTCGTGGTGCAGCGCCCCGCCGGCAGCAACACCGACGAGCACGGACGCGTGGTGAAGGGGCGCGGCTACGTTGCACCTCGCGGCAGCACGGGCTCGTCCAGCTCCGACGGCCGCTCGGCGGGGCGCACCGGTTCGTCGGATACGGAAAAGCAGGGGTCGAGCACTGGGCGGAAGGCGAAGCCCAAGCCCGGACTGTAGGCGGGCGAACCGGCGGAGCCGCGCGAGCGCGCTCCTCAGCGCTCACCGAGATTCCTGCGCGATCACGGACGCTCCTGCGCGACCTCAGCGTGACGGGTGCGTGACGCCCGCCGTGTTTCGTTGCCGCCATCCCGCATCCGCCCTATACTCGGCACATGGTTCATCCCGCGCCGATGACCGCCGAGGATCTGCTGCAGCTCGCGCACCAGGGCGCGCGCCTGGAGCTCGTGCGCGGTTCCCTCGTCGCGCGCGAGCCAGCGGGTTTCCGGCACGGCGCGACGGCCATGCGCCTCGCGCTTCATCTTGGCAACTTCGTCTCCGACCATCAGCTCGGCGTCGTCGTCGCGGTGGAGACGGGCTTCACGGTCAGCCGCAATCCGGACACCGTGCGCGCTCCGGACGTGGCGTTCATCGCACGCGCACGCATTCCGTATCCTGAGCCTCGCGGCTTCGCGGAGCTCGCGCCTGATCTCGTGGTCGAGATCACGTCCCCCGACGATCGCCCTGCCGCAGTCGCCGGGAAGGTCGGCAACTGGCTCCAGGCGGGAAGTCGGCTGGTATGGGTGATCGATCCCCAACGGCGCGAAGCGCGCGTTCATCGTGCGGATGGATCGGCCACAACCGTCACGGAGAATGAAGTGCTCGACGGGGAGGATGTCCTCCCCGGCCTGCGGATCTCGCTCGGCGACGTACTCGGGTGACACGCTGTTCGGCGGGGCCCGCGCCGCGGCGCGTCTTCAGACGGACGGCTGCGCGCTGGCGACGTGTTGTTGCCTAACGACTTTTCCGTGTACTCCGCGTTCTCTGTGGGAATAACAGACGCGCGCGGACGCCGAATGGGCCAGGATCTTTCACCACAGAGGGAATGGAGTTTCACGGAGTAACCGTCGCCAGAGCCCTCCTCCGCGTACCCCCGTGAAACCTCCGTGTACCTCCGTGGCTAGCTTCCCAGTGTCGAGCTTCTCCGTGTCGAGCTTCTCCCTGTAGAGCTTCTCGCACGCCAGTCCTTGACCACAACCGCCCAAGCAAGCACCCTCGCAGCACCATGCGCCATCGCATCCGCTGCTTCCTCGTCCTGACCCTGGCCCTCGCGCTGAGCCCCGCGCACGCGCTCGCGCAGCCCACCGCCAGCCGCACCGCGACGCCCGCGCTCAACGCGGCCCCTCGCCTCCTCCTCATCGGCACACGGCCCGAGGACGAGGACAACGCTCTCATCGCCTGGGCGTCGCTGGGCCGACACATCGAGACCGCATCCCTCTCGCTCACGCGCGGCGAGGACACGCCGAACCTGGCCGGACTGGAACACCAGGCGCCGCTGGCGGTGGTGCGCACTGCGGAGCTCCTCGCCGAGCGACGGCGCGATGGAGCTCGGCAGTACTTCACGCGCGCCTACGACTTTGGCGCGACGCGACTCGATTCGGTGGTGGCGCGCGAGTGGCCGGGAGATACGCTGCTGCGCGAGATCGTGGCGATCGTGCGCGCCTTTCGCCCGCACGCGATCGTGGCGCTCACCTCGAGCTTGGACGAGCGCGACGCCACGCGCCGGCTGACGGCGCGCCTTGCCGCGGCAGCGTTCGCCGAGTCGGGCGATACGGTGCGGTGGCCCACGCCGCGCACCGGGCGGCTGCCGGCGTGGACGGTGGGGCGGCTCTACACGCTGCTGGCGAGCGGCTCGGCGGATGCAGCTGGCGGAGGCGCGGCACAGGTGGTGCAGGTGAACGTGGGCGAGTTCGACCGCGCGGCGGGGCGGAGCTTCGCCGAACGAGGAAGCGATATCCGGCAGCTACAACGCACGCTCGGCGCGCCACGCTCGGCGCCAATGGGGCCGCTCACCCGTACGCTGCGACTGGACAGCACACGCGTGGGCGGCGCGCCAGCGCTCTTTGGCGCGATGGACACGACATGGAGCCGCTTTGCCGGCCTGCCTGACGAGGCGCGCATTCAGCTCGACTCCTTACGGCTGGAGATCCATGCGGTGGAGGCGCTGGCGAGCGGCATCGCCCCGACGCCAGCGGACCTCGATTCACTGGCCGCCCGCCTGGCGCGCGTGGCCGCCCGCACCAGCGCGGTGCGTGTGGAACTGGGCTGCCGCGACGAGTCGGGCGTCCCCACCTGTCCCGGAGTCACCGGCGACCTGGCCGTGGTCCTGGCCACGGTGCGCGAGCGCGCGACGCAGGGGATGCTCGCCGCCGCAGGGCTGGCGATCGACGCCACGGTCGAGCGCGCGCTCGTTGCGGCTGGCGACTCGGTCCTGGCCACCGTGACGCTGTATAACGGCGGCACGAGCCCCATCACCGTCGAGCGCATCGCCCCGTTCCACGGCACGTCGGTGACCGTCCTGGCGCGCGGAGCGTCGCGCCTGCTGTCCCCGGATTCCTCAATGCAGCTGACGGGATGGGTGCGCGTGACGACGCCAGCCTATCACTGGTGGCAGGTGGACGGGCTGCAGTACGGGACCTCGCTCCATGCCCGCCGCGTGCGCGGGCGTGTGATCGACATCGCCCCACTCATCGCCGGCGAGGATCGCATTCGCACGAGCGGGGTCGAGGCGACGATCCGGCTGGGAGGCGTGGAGGTCCCGCTCATCATCACCCCGCTCTCCTATCGCACAGAAACCACGCCGCGCGGCGACGCCGACCGTCCGCTGGCCGGCGTTCCCCCAACGTCGATCCTGCTCGATCGACTGACCGACTACGTGCGCGCCAATACGCCGATCGATCGCCTGGTGCGCGTCTACGTCCGCTCGGCGCGCGCGTCGAGCGATACGCTCGTGGTGCAACTACACCCGCCGGCGGGACTCAGCGCCGACTCCACGCAGCGCACCGTCGCGCTCGCGCCCTTCGGGAGCCGCACACTCTTCTATCGCCTGCGCGGGACGATGCGCCCCGGCACCGACTCGGTGAGCGTCATCGCGCAATCACTCGTCAGGCGTGTGCGCGACCTGGCGCCTGGCGTCACGAGCGTCGACTCCAACTATCCCGTGCGGCTCGGCACGGTCACGCGCGAATACCCGCACATCCCGGCGCAGCAGTTCGTGCGCTTCGCGCGCAACCGACTCTCCGCGATCGAGCTGCGCCTCCCGCCCCGCCTCTCCGTGGCCTACGTCCGCGGCGCGTCGGACCTGCGCCTCTCGCTGGCCTCGCTCAACCTCCCATTGCAGCTGATGGAGCCGGCGCTCCTCACGGCGATCGACCTGTCGTCGTTCAGCACGGTGCTGATCGGCGATGGAGCGCTGGCGGGTGGCGCGATGTCGGTCGCCGTGCCGGCGCTGCAGCGCTTCGTGGAGAGTGGCGGGACGCTCGTCGTGCTCGGCGGCGGCCCGGACGCGGCTCGCAGCGCACTACTCCCCTATCCCATCACGTTCGACTCGCTGCCGCGCCGAGTGCGCGATACGAGGCGCCCGGTGCAGATCACCGACCCGCGCGCGCGCCTCCTCGCCTGGCCAAACGTCATTACGGCGGCTGATTTCACCGACTGGGACGGCGAGTACGCCCACAATGTCCCTGCGGCATTCGACGGCCGCTATGTCACGATGCTGTCGATCGGTGACGCCGGCGAAGACCCAACCACCGGCGCCATCCTGACCGCCCGCGTGGGGCGAGGGCGCGTCATTTTCACCGCGCTCTCGCTCGAAGCGCAGGTCGAAGCGGCAGTGCCTGGCGCGGCGCGACTGCTGGTGAACCTTCTCGCCGCAGGCCTGGCGCCCTAGCCTAACGAGCAAGGCGTGCGTCGCCCCCCGTCAGGACGGCGGCCTGAACACCGGCCGCGGCATCTCGATCATCTGATAGTCGGCCGGCGGTTCCTCGTTGAGAAGGTACCGCACGAGATAGTCCCACCGCTTGCGAATGTGGAAGGTGGGGAGCCCGTGCGGCGCGTCGGGGAAGATCATCAGGTCGAAGTTGGCCTTGTTTGCCTTGATCAGCGCGTCGACCAGCTTGAGCGTGTTCGCCAGGTGCACGTTGTTGTCCATGTCGCCGTGCATCAGGAGGAGGTGCCCCTTGAGGTTGCGCGCCATGGTGTAGTTGGCCGACGAGTCGTACGACGCCTTGTTGTACGGCCCCTGATAGCGGCCGGCCCAGTACCAGGCGTAGGTGTCGGGATGGTGATTGCCGGAGCCGCTGACGGCGACCTTGTAGAAGTCCGGGTACCGAAGGATGGCGTCGGTCGAGGCGAGCCCGCCGCCGGAGTGGCCGAAGATCCCGATCCGATCCATGTCGATCCACCGGTGGGCTGCCCCCAACTGCCGGATGCCGGCGATGTGGTCGGGGATCCCGTTGTCGACCATGTTGCGATAGTAGAAGTCATGGAACGCCTTGGAGCGGCGCGGCGTCCCCTGGTGGTCGATCTGGACGACGATGAAGCCGAGTTCGGCCAGTGCCTGCGGCTCACCCGTGCCGGACCATCCCCAGCGCCCCACGCTCCCCACCTGCGGTCCCGGGTAGATGTGGTCGAGGATGGGGTAACTCCTGGTCGAGTCGAAGGTGCTCGGCTTGTACATCAGCCCCCACAGGTCGGTGACGCCATCGCGCGCCTTGACCTTGATGATTTCCGGCGGGCGCCACCCAACGTTGCGCAGCAGCTCGATGTCTCCGCGCTGCAGCTCGAGGATCACCTTTCCGTCGATCGCCGAGCGGAGCCTGATGACCGGCGCCTTGTCGATCTCGGTGTGCGTGTCGATGAAGTACGGTCCCTTCGGGGTGAAGGTGATTGCGTGGTCACCGGCTTCCGGGGTGAGCGGGGTCGTCCCGCTCCCGTCGGCGTTCACGCGGTACAGGTGCGAGTAGTACAGGAAGTCCGACCCCTTCCCCCAGGCGGTGAAGTAGACGGCGGGTGGCGTTAGGCGCGTCGCCGAGTCGACGCGGAAGAGACGGTCGACGACGTAGCGTCCGTTCTCGACCTGGTTCTTGAGCGTGCCATCGGCGCCGAAGCGATAGAGGTGCCCCCATCCGTCGCGTTCGGACCACCAGATGAGGTCATCACTCCCCTTGGCGATGTCCCAGTTCTCCTGCCCGAACGAGTGCGACAGCTCGACCCAGGTGGCGGTGGAGTCGCGCGTGATGGTCGTGGTCTCTCCCGTCTTGGCGTCGACCAGCAGCGCCGAGATGCGCGACGGGCCGCGGTTGGCGCTCAGCATGTAGAAGTGATCGCCGGCGCGGTTCCAGAAGGTGCGCGCGCTGGCGGTGCTCTGCGGGACGGGGGCGTCCTTGGCGCGCACGTTGGTGCGGTCGACGATGTCGATCGCATGCACGACGTGTGTGGGGACGATCGAGTCGCTGGGGACGGCGTAGTGATAGCTCTTGTCGACCGGCTGGTCGCCGGTGGAGGAGTACATCGGGTAGATGCGCGTCCGGCGATAGTCATCGCGCGCGACCGTGAAGCGGCGCGAGTCGGGAGTCCAGTTGAGGGGGACGCGCGTGGGGCGTGGCTTGGCGGTATCCGCGGCGACGTCGCGCTCGGTGTTGCCGTAGGCGAACAGTCGCTCGCCGTCGGTGGTGAGGGCGATGGAGCCCTTGGGGAGCGGGATCGAGTCGTTGCGAGCCGCCGCGCCGCGCGCGGGGCGTGCCGCGGCGCCGTTCTTCTTCGTGGTATCGGCGCGCGCCTTCCGCACGGAGTCGGCCGCCGTGTAGGCGTCGGAGTCGGAGAGGGCGGCGGGGCGCAGATAGAGGTTGTAGCGCCACTGGAAGACGTCCCACTTCCGGTCGGGCGAACGATTGGCCCACGTGGGGCCGTTCTTCAGCGTGCGCTTGAGCGCCCAGTCGACGGAGTCCTGCGCCGTGCAGTTGTAGCTGGCGGGGTCGCAGCGGAAGACCTTATGGTGGAAGACGAGCTCGATCGCCTTGCCGCTGTCGACCGCCGTGAACGCCGGGAAGCGCTCGGGGTCGAGGATGGTGTCGCCGGCGACGGAGAGGACGGCGGCCAGCCGCGCGTGGTCGAAGTAGACGCGCCGCGTGGCGCGCGCCGGGTCCACCAGATAGATGGTGCCGCGGTCGTCTTTCCCTGTCGACGTGTAGAGGAAGCGCACGCTGTCCTCGAGCCAGACCGGGGTGACGGTCGCGCCGAGGACGTAGGCCCCGGCGGTTCGGATGACATCGGCACGGTGATAGTCGGGGCGTTGCGCGGGGAGCGCGAGCGGTGCCATCAGGAGCGCGGCTGACAGCGCGATGGACGGTCGCATGGTGGGGCGGGGTGGGAGGAAGGCACCATCGTGAATCCTGCCCCCGAACGCGCGACGAGTCCGTGACGTTGACGCTGTGGCCGGACGACGCTGTCCCAGGGAGCGCAGGGTCCCGCCAGGTGGCTCAGGCCATGCGCGGCCAGTCGGGGAAGATGCGCTCGGTGTCGCTGGCGCCGTGGGTGCGGAGAAGGGCGACGAGCACCTCGCGATAGTCGGTCGTCACCGCGAGGTCGCCCGGCCCGTCCAGCCGCTCGCGCTCGAGACCTGGCCAGCGTGCGCGCACCGACCCGCCCTGCGCGCCGTCGCCCATCACGAACATCACGCTTGCGCGCCCATGATCGGTGCCTAACGACGCATTCTCGGCGACGCGGCGGCCGAACTCGGTCATCACCACTACCGTCACGCGCCCCATCTCGGCGGGGCCAAGGTCGGTGTGGAAGGCGTGCAGCCCGCGCGCGAGGCGGTCCATCAACGGGTCGAGCAGGGTCCCCTGCGTGAAGTGCGAGTCCCACCCTCCGAGGTCGACCGTCGCCACCGCGAGCCCTACGCGTCCCCTGATGAGGCGCGCCACTTCGGCCAGGTCGCGGCCGAAGTCGTCGCCCGGATACGCCGCGCCGTGTGCGGGCGCGTGCGGCATGCCGCGAAGCTGGGCGACGTGACGCAACGCGGCGAGCGTGTCGCGCGCGGCGGGGGCCAGCCGCCCGCCCAACGCGGACGGGGCGCCGGCGTAGAGCGTGTCGAGCGCGCCGAGCATGGCGTGGTCGTCGGCGTCGAGCGCGAAGTCGTCGAGCGAGCGGAGGACGGCGACCGACGGGGCTCCACGCAGCGACTCGGGAAACGACTCGCCGATGGCAACGCTCGAGAGGGCAGTCGCGGCGTTGCCGTAGCGCACGCGCAGGAAGCGTCCCAGCCACCCGCCACCGGACGTGCCGCCGTGCTCCATGAGGTCCTGCGCTTCGAAGTGCGAACGAGAGGTGTCGTCGGAGCCCACGGCGTGCACGATCCCGAGTGCGCCGTCGTGGAAGAGCGGGGCCAGCGGGGCCAGGCGCGGGTTCAGGGCGAAGCGGTCGTCCAGCCGGATCGATTCGGCGCGCGTCACTCCGATCGTCGGGCGCGCCACATGATAGGCGTCGTCGCCGATGGGCGGGACGAGCGCGAGCCCGTCCGCGCCCCCGCGCAGGAAGATCACGACGAGGGTGCGGCGGTCGTCGCCGTTGCCGGTGCTCCACGTGGTGGGCATGTGGTGGCGTGATCGTTAGGCGAGCTGGAAGCCGGGCGACGAGAGGGCGAGCGCGAGGCGGTGGCGCACTCCGCGTGTGGCGCGCAACTCCGCATCGCTGGGACGGCGCCCCAGGAGGTGAGCGAGGAGTGCGGCGTCGCCGCCGGCGCGAGTGACCAGCGACGTCGCATCGATGCGCGTCCCCTCGATGCGACCGCGCACCAGCGCCATGGCGAACTGCCAGCGCCAGAGCAGCGTCCCCAGCCACGGCGCTGCCTCATCGGGATAGCCGTCGGGGGTCGGGTACTGGAACGGGACCTCGCCCAGCCGTTCGAGCCAGGGGACGAGCGGGCGCGCGTCGTCGATGGTGGCGTCGGTGGCGCGCAGCGCGCTGGCGACGAAGTGGAACGGGCGCTTGAAGCGCGTCCCGCGTGCGGCAGCGAACGCCGATGTCGCGAAGAGCGTGCGCAGCGTCGGCGCGATCTCGCCCCCTGTCGCGGCAAAGGTGCGCGCCACGGCATCGATGGCCGCGGCTGGCGGGTCGTCGGCGATGAAATGGCGGCAGAGCTTCGTGGCGAGGAAGTGCGCGCACGACGGGTGCGTGACGACGATCTGCAGCACTTCATCCACATCGCGCCTCCCGCATCCGGCGGGGATCACCTGTCCCAGGACGACCTTCTCGCCGTTGTCATGCGCATCGGCGTCGAACTCGACGCGCCCGATCCCGAAGGTCGATTCCCCCTTGGAGCGCACCGTCCACCCGGTGAGCGCGCGCGCGACCTCCATCACGTCGTGCTGCGTGTAGCCGCCGTGCGCGCCTAACGTATGCAGCTCGAGGAGTTCGCGGGCGTAGTTCTCGTTGGGGCGCTCGTCGGCGGAGCGACGCCGGTTCACTCGCCCGTCGAGGTACCAGAGCATGGCCGGGTGCAAGACGACGGCGCGCAGCAGTTCGGGAAAGCGGCCGAGCGCGTGCGGTTGCAGGACGTCGCGCGCGAAGGCAGGCGTGAGCCAGCGGCAGTCGCCCTTGGAGTGGTCGATGTTGAAGTGGTCAGCCCACCAGCCGGTCATCACCGTGTGCAGCTGACGCTCGGCGTACACGGCGCGCAGCAGCGCCCCGGCGGCGAGCGACTCGCGCAGCAGCGCTGGCTGGAACTCGAACAGCTCCCCGATGGGCTCGGCGAGGACCTCGAGACGGCGCACGGCACGCTCGGCGGGCGCGTCGTGCGCGCGCGGTGCGAGTTGCTCGTCGAGGTAGCGCTCGATCGCTTCGTGAGGAGTCGCGCCCAGGGCGCGGACGCGAGCATGGTCGCCTGGGCGCGCGCCGTAGGTGGTGCGTGCGAGGACGTGCGCGACGTCGTCGACATCGCCGTTGGCTGGCGGTTGGAACGGCGGCACGTCGCCCGTGTCCCAGAGGGCGCGCCCGTCGCCCGCGCCGTTGCAGCTCGCGATGGTCGCGGAGGCCGCCAACGCGCCCCCCGCCTGGAGGAAGCGCCGACGCGTGATCACGCGGCGCTCGCCAGCTCGATCGGCGTCGTGCCGCGCCTGGTGCGCATGGCGAGCACCGTGGCGCCACACCCGCTGCAGAGCACCCACGGGAGGACGACGAACCATCCAACGACGGGCAGCAGGAACGCAAGGGCGAGGACCGCTCCGCCGCGCAGCGAGCGGCGCCAGGGCGAGCGGGTGTCGTCGGCATGCACGAGCCCGTGCCCCACGCGCTCGGCGAGGCCGGCCGACCCGGCGAGTCCCAGCACGAACGGCACGCCGGCCACCACGCCCCCCAGCACCTTGAGCCAGGCGTTAGGCGCCCCGGTGAGGAGCACGACCCCCAGCAGGAGCAAGGGAACGGTGACGGCGAGGCCAACGAGGGTGATGCGCCACGGGCGCAGCCCGTACGCCGTGCGCGCGCGGTCGACGATGACGGGGAAAAGCGCGGCCGACACCAGCCAGTAGCTGACGATGACGACGAGCGCCCCGAGGACCAGGAGGACGTACTTGAGGACGTCGGCCATGATCATGTGTCCCTCCAGCCGCAACGTGCGGCGTGTGGGTGTGTGCATACCTACGACGTGCAGGCGCGGCGGGTTTCCGATGTGCGCAATGGCACGTTGGAGGCGGCGCGCGCACCGGCCAATCTGTGGGTGCATTCGCGTCGCATCCCATAGGACAGCGCACACCCCGGTGACGCCACCGCTCGCGCATGACGCGCCGACACATGGGTCCCAGCTTTCGCTGGGACGGTGGGTGGTCGCGGGCGCTGGGACGGTCGGTGGTCAGAGCGCCGGCGTGCACCGCGCCGCGACGCGAGTATCTTTTCCGGGCGGCACCACCCGAATCGCTCCAACCGATACCGACATGCCCTCCGAGAACGCGACCATCATCTGGACCCAGATCGACGAGGCGCCCGCGCTGGCGACCTTCTCGCTCCTCCCCATCGTCCAGGCCTTCACCGCCGGCTCCGGCGTCTCGATCGAGACGCGCGACATCTCATTGGCGGGGCGCATCCTCGCCAACTTCGCCGATGCCCTCACGCCGGAGCAGCGGATTCCCGATCACCTGGCCGCGCTCGGTGAGTTGGCGACCAGGGCCGAGGCGAACATCATCAAGCTGCCCAACATCTCGGCGTCGGTCCCGCAGCTCAAGGAAGCGATCGCCGAGCTGCAGGCGCAGGGCTTCGCCGTCCCCAACTATCCGGAGTCGCCCGCCAACGACGCGGAGAAGGCGATCGCCGCTCGTTATGCCAAGGTGCTCGGCTCGGCCGTGAATCCGGTGTTGCGCGAAGGGAACTCCGACCGCCGCGCCCCGCTCTCGGTCAAGGCGTTCGCGCAGAAGAACCCGCACAAGCTTGGCGCCTGGTCCCGGGATTCGAAGACGCACGTGGCGCACATGACCGAGGGGGACTTCTACGGCAGCGAGAACTCGCTCACCCTTCCCGCGGCGACGAGTGCGCGTATCGAGTTCGTAGCAGCTGACGGCTCGACGACGGTGCTCAGGAAGGGACTGGCGCTCGAGGCCGGTGAGATCCTCGACACGGCGGTGATGCGCGCCCGCTCGCTGCGCGCCTTCTTCGCGAAGGAGATCGCCGACGCCAAGGCCAATGACCTCCTCCTCTCGCTGCACCTCAAGGCGACGATGATGAAGGTGTCGGATCCGGTGATGTTCGGGCACGCGGTCACGGTCTTCTTCGAGGAATTGTTCACGAAGCACGCTGAATCGTTCAAGGCGTTAGGCGTGAACCCGCGCAACGGGCTGGGCGACGTGTACGCGAAGATCGCCGCACTCCCCGAGAGCGAGCGCCAGGCGATCGAGACGGACATCGCCGCCACCTACGCCTCGCGTCCGGCGCTGGCGATGGTCGATTCCGACAAGGGGATCACCAACCTGCACGTCCCCAACGACGTCATCATCGACGCCTCGATGCCGGTGGTGGTGCGCGACAGCGGGAAGATGTGGGGGCCGGACGGGAAGCTGCACGACACCAAGGCGCTCGTCCCCGATCGCTGCTACGCCGAGTTGTACGAGGCCGTGTTCGACGACTGCCGTGCGCATGGGGCGTATGATCCGCGCACGATGGGCGATGTGCCGAACGTGGGGCTCATGGCGCAGAAGGCGGAGGAGTACGGTTCGCACGACAAGACGTTCATTGCCACCGGTGCCGGCGTGATTCGCGTCGTCGACGAGACCTCAGGGGCGACGCTGTTGCAGCAGACGGTGGAGGGTGGCGACATCTTCCGCGGGTGCCAGACCAAGGACCTCCCGATTCGCGACTGGGTGAAGCTGGCGGTGCGCCGCGCCCGCGCCACCGGGGCGCCGGCGGTGTTCTGGCTCGACCGCAACCGCGCGCACGATGCGCAGGTGATCGCCAAGGTCGAGACGTATCTCAAGGACCACGACACGGCGGGACTCGACATTCGCGTCCTGTCGCCCGTCGACGCGATGAAGTTGTCGCTGGCGCGCATCCGCGAGGGGAAGGATACGATCTCCGTGACGGGAAACGTGCTGCGCGACTATCTCACCGATCTCTTCCCGATCCTCGAGATCGGGACGTCGGCCAAGATGCTGTCCGTCGTCCCGCTCCTCGCCGGTGGCGGCCTGTTCGAGACCGGCGCCGGCGGCTCGGCTCCCAAGCACGTGCAGCAGTTTCAGGAGGAGGGTTACCTGCGCTGGGACTCGCTGGGCGAGTTCTCCGCATTAGGCGCGTCGCTGGAACACGTGGCGCTCACCACCGGGAACACCAAGGCCGGTGTGCTGGCCGACACGCTCGACCAGGCCATCGGGAAGTTCCTCGATACCAACAAGTCGCCGGCGCGCAAGGTAGGGGAGATCGACAACCGCGGCTCGCACTTCTACCTCGCCCTGTACTGGGCCCAGGCGCTTGCGGCGCAGGACAAGGACGCCGAGCTCAAGGCGCGCTTCGCTCCCGTGGCCAAGGCGCTCAGCGACAACGAGGCGACCATCAACGCCGAGCTGATCGGCGCCCAGGGAAAGCCCGTCGACATGGGCGGCTACTACCACCCCGACCCCGCAAAGACCCGCGCCGCCATGCGCCCCAGTGCCACGTTCAACGCGGTGATTGATGCATTGCTGAAGTAGCAGTCGCCAGATGCAACACACAGAAGGTCAACGTCCGCCAGGAACCCGGCCGTTGACCTTCACCGTTTTGAAGCACTCCTCCGTGCCCCTCCGTGTCTCCGTGCGTCCTCCGTGTTCAAGGCACTTCGTAGGCGCCCTTCGTTGACTGCTCGCCGTACCAGCGCTTTCGCGCGCTTGTCTTGCCGTCCAGCTACAAAGCCATTCCACGATGGTTCGCAGCAATCCTGGCATTCGTCGCGGTTCTGGTTTTCCTACGAGCTTTCAACACGGAGGACACACGGAGGAACGGAGGTACACGGGGGAGACCTTGGCA
>JADZAN010000034.1 GCA_020852815.1 Gemmatimonadaceae bacterium
ACTCCCAGTTGATCACGGGATAGAAGGCCAGCGCGGCGCGGAAGCGATCGGTGTGGCCAATCATCCACGCGGTGAGGACGCCGCCACCGCTCCCGCCGGTGACGAAGAGGTTCTTCTCGTCGATGTAGCCCTTGGCGATCACCGCATCCACGCCGGAGTTGAGGTCGTGGAAGTCGTCACCCGGGTAGGCATGATGGATGAGGTTGGCGAACTCCTCGCCGTAGCTCGTGCTCCCGCGCGGATTGGTGTAGAGCACCACGAAACCGTTGGCCGCCATCAACTGCTTCTCGTCGTCGAAGCGCGCGCCATAGTTGGCGAAAGGCCCGCCGTGGATCTCGAGGATGAGCGGGTACTTCCTTTTCGCGTCGAAGCCCGGCGGCTTGATGATCCATCCCTGCACCTTCCGCTTGTCCTTCGACGACTCCCACCACAGCTCCTCCACGGTGCCCAGCGTGCGGCTGGCGAGCAACTCGGCGTTGAGCGACGTGACCTGTCGCGCGGTTGCGCCTGGCGACGACGCGGTGACCGCCACGTTGGATGGCACGCTCGGTGTCGACAGCGTGAAGGCCACGCTCCCCGCGCGGGACACGGAGTAGCTCCCGCCGCCATACGCCATCGTCCCCAGCCCCATGTGCTCCGCCACCGGGCGCAACGCGCCGTCGAGCGTGAGGTAGCCGACCTTGGTGTCGCCCTGCACGTCGTACTGCACGTACACCCCCTTGCCGTCGGCACTCCACGTGGGCGCACTCACGCTCCCGTCGAACTTCGACGAGAGGGCGCGCTTCCCCGAACCGTCGCGGTTCATCACGTAGAGCAACTGGTTCTGGTAGCCGAGGTGCTTCTCGTCATAGCCCGTCCAGGCGATGAGCTTCCCGTCAGGTGAAACGGCGGGTTCACCGTCGGGACCCAGGCGGTCGGTGAGCTGCCGCATCGTCCCGTCGTTCACGTTGAAGGCGTAGAGATCGGCTTCGATCAGCTCGAGGTCGGGATTGTCGCGGCGGCGCGAGGCGGCGATGAGTTCCGTGCCGTCGGGGGTCCACGCGATGCCACCGCCGCCAAAGACGCCGCCGTGGTTGAAGCTCCCCTTCGTCACCTGCCGCGCCGCACCGCCGTCGGCGCGAATCACGAACAGGTGCGTGTAGCCGACGGGGACCTCGCCCACGCCATCGAATCGGAAGACGAGCGCGTCGGTATACTTGGGCGGTGGCTGCCACGTGGCGCCCGGGGGCGGTGCCAGCGGCGTCCCGACGACCAGCGGCGCCCCGGGGACAAACTGCGAAAAGGCGATCCGCGTCCCGTCCGGCGACCAGGTCGGTGCCGACGGCGGGATGGCGCCGCTCGTGATGGCCACCGATTCGCCCGTGTCGGTCCAGCGCACGTAGAGCTGGCCGCTCCCCCCCTTGTCGGAGATGTAGGCCAGGCGCGTCCCGTCGGGCGACCAGCGCGGCGAGCCGTCGTGCGTCTTCCCCGACGTCACGGGGCGATGTCCGCTCCCGTCGCTCTTCACCTGCCAGATGTTCGTGTACTGCTTGTCCGTCATCGCGTCGTTCCAGTGGCGCACGTAGGCAATCCACTGCCCGTCGGGCGAGATCTGCGGGTCGGAGGCCGTCTCGAGAGCGAAGAGGTCGACCGGCGCGAGTGGCCGCGGTTGGGCGCGGAGTTCAAGGCGCGGCGCTGCAGCGACCGCCAGCGCGACCGCGAGCACGAGGACGGGGCGGGTCCAAACGGGGCTGGTGCGCATGGGGCGAGGGTTGGGAGTAGGCGCAGACGCGCGCGCGCCGGCGACCATTTTTCGAGATGGCGCGTAACGTGTCGCGCAACGCCCGTCCACCGCCAGAGGCGCCGTGCGCGCGGGCACCCTCAGAGGCGCCGTCAGCAGGCACCGTCAGCGGCGCGGGGATTTGGCGCGTTGATGAAGGTCGCCCCACTCCCCCTTTCGTCGCCGCCCATGCCGATTTCCCCTCGCCGGTTCGTCGCGTCGCGCCTCGCACTCGTCGCCTCCTGCACGCTCGTCGCCCTGCCGGCACTCCCCGCGTTGTCCATCGCGCAAGGCGCGGTGCGCCCGGACGCCGATCCGCGCATCCAGAAGCTCGTGGCCTCGGTCTCGCCCGAGCGCCTGCGCGCCATCGTCACCAAGCTGGAGTCGTTCGGGACGCGCTCGACGCTCTCCGACACGCTCTCTTCCACGCGCGGGATTGGCGCGGCGCGGCGTTGGATCTACGAGGAGTTCAAGCGCTCGTCGCCAAAGTTGCAGGTGGCGTTCGACCGCCATCCGGTGGCGCAGGGAGGACGCATCACGCGCGACGTGGACGTGGTCAATGTCATGGCGATCCTCCCCGGCAAGTCGCCGCGGCGCGTCTACATCAGCGGGCACTACGACACCGTCAACCTGCGCGGTGCAATGGCGGCGGGGAGCGGTGGGCAGCCGAACCACGACGTCGACGCACCGGGGGCCAACGACGACGGCAGCGGAACGGCGCTCACGATGGAGCTGGCGCGCGTCTTTGCCGAGAGCGGAATCGACTTCGACGCCACGCTCGTCTTCATCACGTGGGCGGCGGAGGAGCAAGGGCTCATTGGCTCGATGGCGCACGCCCAGTCGCTGGCCGATGCCAAGGGTGTGGTGGAAGCCAACTTCAACAACGACATCGTCGGCACGTCGCTGGGCGGGAGCGGGACCGTCGACGCCGAGAGCGTGAAGATCTACTCGTTAGGCCCGGAGGATTCCATGTCGCGCTCGCTGGCGCGCTATATCGCCCGCGTGGCCGCCATCTATGTCCCGTCGCACACCATTCGCCTCATGGCGCGCGAGGATCGCTTCGGGCGCGGGAGCGACCACTCGTCGTTCACCGCCAACAACTTCCCGGCCGTCGTCTTCCGCGAGGCAAACGAGAACTACCGTCGCCAGCACTCGGCGGACGACAAGATCGAGGGGATGGACTTCACCTACCTTGCGCAGAACGCCCGGGTGAACGCCGCGGGCGCCGCCTCGGTCGCGCTCGCGCCGGCGGCGCCGGTGGTGCTCGGCGAACGCGGGCAGCCGCTCATCGGGCGCGGGCAGTCGGGATACGACGCGGACCTCAAATGGAGCCCCGCCAGCGGCGCCGTGGCGTACAAGGTCTACTGGCGCGACGCCTGGGCCAACGACTGGCAGCGCTCGCAGCAGGTGGGGAACGTGACGCAGTTCGTCCTGCCTAACGTCTCCATCGACGATTACGTCTTTGGCGTCGCCGCCGTGGGGGCCGACGGGAATGAGAGCCTGGTCTCGGCCTATGTCTCGCCGAACCGCCCCATGCAGCGCATCAAGATGTACAAGTAGCACTTGCGACCTGTACCAGTTTCTCTTGATTGAAGGGCCGGCGCCTCGTGTGCGCCGGCCCTTTCCCACGCCGTCGGAGTGCACGCCATGACCCCCCAGGACGCCCACACCATCATCGCCCTCGCCGCCCTTGCCGCCAACGCCGACGGCACGCTGGGCCAGGAAGAGCGCGTGAGCATCATCTCGGCCGCCGAACACCTCGGCCTCGCCGCCGACGACCCGATGCTGCAGGGGGTGATGGGCGGCGGCGGCGACGTGGCGCAGCTCGCCCACCGCCTGTCGAGCGACGAGGCGCGCGTGGCGGCGTACGACGTGGCCGCCGCCGTCTGCCATGCCGATGGCGCGCCTAACGCGCAGGAGTCGGCCTTCCTCGCGGCGCTGTCGCGCGAGCTGGGGGCCGTGGCCCCATCGCCCGACGCCGCCGAAGGGATGGGGGCCGCGGCGCAGGCCGCGTCCACTCCGCCTGCCCACCCCATGGGGAGCGACCTCGACACCTTCATCCTCGACCAGGCGATGCTGGCCGGCGCCGCCGAACTCCTTCCGCATCGATTCGCGGCAATGGCCATCCTCCCGTTGCAGCTGCGCCTGGTCTACCAGATCGGCCAGCGGCACGGGCAGCAGTTCGACATGGCGCAGGCCAAGGACCTGCTCGCCGTCCTCGGCATCGGGGCAATGGGGCACGCGCTGGAAGGGGTCGTGCGCGGTGTGCTGGGGAGCGTGGGGCGGGGGCTGCTGGGGGGTTTGTTAGGCTCGGCCACCGGAGCCGCCGCCGGCGTGACCGTCACCTTCGCCACGACCTACGCCCTGGGACACGCCGCCGAGCAGTACTACGCGCAGGGACGTTCCCTCGGCAGCGCCGACCTCAAGGCGCTCTTCACGAGGTTCCAGGGCGAGGCCAACACCGTCTTCCCGCGCGTGGAATCGCGCATTCGGTCGCTGGCCGCTGGGAGCAACCTGCAGTCGCTGCTCAGCGGCGTGATGCGCTAGACGTGGCGCCAAACCCGGTGGCCGCGGCGCTGGCGTACTGCGCCGCAAACGGCGCGGCCACCGGTTCTGAAACCACCTGTCGCGGCACGCAGCTCGTGCCGCTCCTCGCGCGGTTCGTCACGCCTGTCGTTCCCTCGCGCGTGTTTCGGCAGGAGATTTCGGCGTGCTCCAGACTCCTCTCGTCATGACACACCGCACGCGCACCGCGCGCGGGCTCGCCGCGCGCGGCCCTGTCGCGCGCAGACTCACGGCGCGCGCGTTGCGCCTGGCGTGCGCCGCGAGCGTGGCCGCGACCTCGCTGCAGGCGCAGGGGGGCGCCGCGTCGCGCGATCTGTCGCGTTATACCGACCCCACGTCGCACGTCGCGCGCGCCGCGCGGCTGCAAGGGCCGGCGCCGCACATCGACGGCGCCCTGGACGAGGCGGCGTGGAACGCCGCGCTCCCCATTCGCGACTTCGTGCAGAAGGTCCCCATCGAAGGGAACGCGCCGACGGTCGCCACCGAAGTCCGCATCCTCTACGACGACGGCGCGCTCTACGTGGGGGCGCGCCTCATGCGCCCCGATCCGCGGGCCATTCGCCGCTCCGTCACGCGCCGCGACGGGGAAAGCGACGCCGAGGTCTTCACCGTCTCGCTCGATCCCTACTTCGACCGGCGCACCGCCTACGCCTTCTCCATCTCGTCAGGCGGGGTGCGCGGCGATGCGTATCACGCACAGGACAGCGAGGACTCTGGGCGCGAGCCGCAGTACGATCCCATCTGGGTCGCACGCGCCCGCGTGGACAGCGCCGGGTGGACGGCCGAGCTGCGCATCCCCTTCTCGCAGGTGCGCTACAACGCCGCGGCCCAGCAGGTGTGGGGGTTGCAGCTGACGCGCTACATCGCCGACAAGGCTGAGCGGCTGCAATGGGTGCTGATTCCCGTCGATGCCGCAGGGTATGCGTCGCGCTTCGGACGTTTGGAGGGAATCGGCGGGATCCCGCCCACGCGTCGCATCGAACTCCTCCCGTACGTGGCGACCGAGGTCACCGCGCGCTCGCACGTCGACGCGCGCAACCCATTCGACGACCGGTTGGGCGCGCGCGCCGGCGCCGACCTCAAGGTGGGGCTGGGGCCCAACCTCTCGCTCGACGCCACCATCAACCCCGACTTCGGGCAGGTCGAGGCCGATCCCGCCGTGGTGAACCTCACCGCCTTCGAGCAGGTGTTCGAGGAGCGACGCCCCTTTTTCGTGGAGGGAAACGAACTGCTCACGGGGCGCGGGCAGAGCTTCATCGGGCGCCCCACCTGGTTCTACTCGCGGCGCATCGGCGCGCCGCCGCGCGGGCTCGTCTCGGACGACTTCGTCGACGCGCCGACCAACACCACCATCACGACCGCTGCCAAGGTCACCGGGCGCCTGGCGCGCGGCCTCTCACTCGGCGCGCTCGCCGCGGTGACGCCGCGCGAGTTCGCGCGCACGTATCACGTCGCCAGCGATTCGTTCGCGCGCATCGCCGTCGAGCCGCCGTCGCGTTTCGGCGTGTTGCGGCTGCAGCAGGAGTTCGGGAAGCAGCAGTCGAACATCGGGATGTCGTTCACCACCGTGAACCATGCACTGGACCAGCGCGGGGGGCTGGCATCGCTCCTGGTGCGCGACGCCGTGGCCGGCGGGGTGGACTGGAAGCTGCGCTACCGGCAGGGGATGTACGAGGTGACCGGGTGGGTGGGGGGGAGCCGCGTGAGCGGTGATGCGCCGGCGCTTGCCCGCCTGCAGCGCAACAGCGCGCACTTCTTCCAGCGTCCCGACCAGGACTATGTGCGCTACGACTCCACGCGCACCGCGCTCAGCGGCGCCACGGCGTCGCTTCGCCTGGACAAGAACGCCGGGCGCTACACGTTAGGCGGGATCCAGCTCTCCACGCGCACTCCCGGCTTCGAGATCAACGACGCGGGGCAGATGCGCTCGGGCGACGACATCGACTTCAATGCCGACATCCAGCTCCGCGACACGAAGCCCAACCGCTACGTCCGCTTCTACCAATTCGGGACGTCGACCGTGGCGGGGTGGAATTATGGCGGCGTGCGCCAGTACCTGCGCTTCAACCAGACCGCGCAGGTAACGCTGCACTCGTTCCTGCGCCTCAACGCCCGCGGGACGCTGTACGTCCCCTCGCTGTCGGACGACCTCACGCGCGGCGGTCCGCTCATCGGGACCCCGGCCGGCTACTCCGTGTTAGGGCAGGTGACATCGCGGGCCAACATGCCCACCACGTGGAACGCGCGCACCGAGTATTATCGCGACGCATTCGAGGGCTGGCGGTGGGACCTGAGCACCGGCATCGCGACGCGCCCCGCGCCGCAGTGGCAGGCGTCGGTCGATCCCACGTACTCGCGCTCCGTGGACATGCGGCAATACGTCGCCACGCGCAGCGGCGGGGGCGCCGCCACCTTTGGCCAGCGCTACATCTTTGCCGCGGTGGAGCGCAGCACCCTCTCGGCGCGCTTCCGCGTGAACTACGCGCTGACCCCCAACTTCACCATCGAGGGGTACGCCGAGCCGTTTGCCGCCAGCGGGCGCTTCTACGAGTTTGGCGAGGTGCCAGCGCCGCGCAGCGACACGTTGCGCGTGTACGGCGCGCCGGGGAGCGGGACGTCCGTCAGCCGCAACGCGGACGGGAGCCAGTCGGTCACCGACGGCGCGTCGACCGTGGCGCTCCCCGCGCTCGACTTCCAGCGCCTCTCGTTCCGCTCCAACCTGGTGCTGCGGTGGGAATGGCTCCCGGGGAGCACGGCCTTTTTCGTCTGGCAGCAGAACCGCGGTGGGCAGTTGCTCAGCGGGAACCTGGTGCGACCCAACGATCTGTGGGATGCCGTGCGCGCCGACGGCGACAACTTCGTCGTAGTGAAGGTCAGCTACTGGATTGGGGCGAGGTAGGGTGCGGCGCCTGACGGCGCTGCACACGAGGAGCGAATCGAGAAGTATCGGCGCCCCGCTCAGCGCGCGGTCCCCAACAACTTGCCAGCAATCGCATCCGCCATCCCAGCCGCATCGGCGGTTGCGTCGTTGGTGAGGATGATGATCGTCACCCGGCGCGACGGGATGCGCACCCAGGCGCTGCGCTTGCCATCCGCCGCCGCGAAGGCGCGATAGCGGGTGGCACCGGCGTACTGGTCCGCCATCCAGCCGCGCGCGCCGTCGATGGGCTCGCGGGCCCCCGCGTCGGTTGCCGGCGTGCGCGCGTATGTCGGCGGATGCTCCAGCCCTAACGAGACGCGATACAGCTCGTCGACGCTGGACTGCACCTCGCCGGCGTCGTTCGCGGTCGTCTTGTGCAGTCCGACCGGGGCCGCGGCGCGCTGCGTGACGCAACGTTGCATCGGGGTCAACGCCGCAGGGGCGGCGCGCGATGCCGCGGTCGTGGGCGTGGCGGCGGGAGCAGCGGCGGGCGCGGCTGCGGTGTCGTTTGCCGGACGCGCGCGCACCGGCGGCTCGGGGAGCTGCTCGCAGACGGCGCCAAAGATGGCCGACATCTCGCCTAACGCGAACTGCGGCACCGTCGTCTCCGGCATGTACCTCGGTTGCGGGGCGATGCCGTAGGCGCGATCGGCCAGCACCTTGCCATCCCGCGCGACGAGGACGGTCGCCCCACCCCTGGCGCTATCGCGATAGCGCGCGAACAGCGCGTCGATGAAGGCTGGCGTGACGGCGCTCCCTTCGTACGCGCGCCGCATCACGCGCCGCGCGCCGAGGTCGTACACGTCACCCGGGTACAGGGTGAGGAACGGCTTCCCCGCATCGTTCGCGTCGCGGCCGTTGTAGACAAACGCCTTGCTGCGCCCGATGATGGTCCCCGTGTCGCCGCGAATGACCCACGCCGTCCCCTCGTCTTCCGAAATGCCGAGCAATTGCGGATAGCGCGGGATGATCGAGTCGGCGAGGTCGGCCAGGCGCTCGCGCGCCACCACGTGCTGGTCGACGCCGACCCCCTTGAGGTACGCGAAGCCCTTCTGGTACCCGGGGAAGTCCATGATGTAATTGTTGTTCGACGGCGCACCGCGGACGAGGAAGTCACCGAGGATCGACGCACCGGCAGAGGAACCGCCCACGACGCCACCGCGCGCGAGGACGGCATTGAAGGCCGCTTCGCTCCTGGTTCCGCCATATGCATCGACCAGTCGAAACTGTCGCCCTCCCTCGAACCAGATGCCGCCCGCACGCTGCAGCACGGCGACGAACGAGTCGGCGTCGGCCACCGTGCGATCCTTGGTGAAGTAGGTGTGCACCTTGGTCGCCCCCGCCTGCTTCCATCCGCGCGTGCTGGGACCGTCCTGCGGGTAGGCGTCGCCGCCCCCCGCATTGGGGACCGTGACCAGCAGCGACTCGTTCCCCCCCGCGGCGTCGATGAAGGCGCGATAGATCTCGGGTCCCATCGTGCCGCCCCCCACGACGATGACTGTCCCGCGCGGTGGTCCGACGCGAGGCGTTCCCGCCTTGGGCGTCGGCGGAGTCGGCTGCTGGGCGAGCGCGTGCGCGACTGGCCAGCAGATGATGAGTGCGGCGAGGGGGAGGGCGAAGGCGGAGCGACGGCTGCGAGCTGGGCGGCTGACCATGAAGCGCATAGGCGGTGAGAGCTGGAACCAGCGCACGGGTGCCAGGCAAACGATGCGCCGTGTCACGGAAACCCACAAGCCGAGAAAGCCGACGGGCGCGCCCGTCAAAGCGTCCGCAGTTCCCAGCGTGGGGTGCGTTCGCGTGGCACCAACTGTCACGGAAGCAGGCGAGAGCTCATCACCCGCGCGAGTTACTGCTCCCGACGTCTGATCCGTCGCGTTCGTTGTATCGCGCTCCCAACGAATCAACGTCATCGCTTCGACCGAATCGCGGGAAAGTGTTCGGACACCTTCCGCCCCGACACGCGCATCTCCGTCAGAATCTCGTCCCTCTCATCCGCCGAAAACGTCCGCCCCTTCGCCTGTCGTCTAGCAGGTTGCTGAAAGGGGGTCACCAGGGAAGGCTTGTGGCCCGCCATGGGGATGCCTAACGTGGCGCACCTCTCCCAGCGGAGATCTGCCATGCGCGGTGTCGAGTCCCACCAGGCGGTGCTGTACACCGTGCGCGGCGAACGCCAGCTCATGGAACCGCACGACTTCACCGCTGGTTTGTCGGCCTCGGCCTCGACGCCCCGGTCTCGCATCCGACGGTGTTCACCAAGAACCGCGACCGCCTGCTGGCCAGCGACGTGGCGGCGGCCGTCCGGGCGGGTGATCCGCGCCAAGCCGACACGCGTCTGCTGCTCTCGCAAGAGCGCTGCACGGTCGATGGGACGCAGCCCGAGGCGTGGGCCAGCCACAAGCGCTTCCAGCCGACGACCGGTGCGCCCTGCCGACCGGACGACGACGATCGCGGCAATCCGACGGTGAACTTCCATGGGGAGCGCCGTTCGAACGCCACGCATGTCTCGACCACGGATCCCGACAGTCGCCTGGCGCGGAAGGGCCACGGCAAGGAAGCGAGGCGCAGTTATCAGGCGAGTGTCACACTGGACAACCGCCATGGCTTGGTCGTGGGAACCTTGGTTGGCCCGGCGAACGGGGGGCGCGACGGAGGTGGAGCAGGCGACGACGCTGCTGGCGGCGCTGCACGCCGAGCAGCCGTACCACGCGGGACGCTGCACCATCGGCGCCGACAAGGGCTACGCCAGCCGCCCCTTCCGGGCGGTGGCGCGGGGCTTCGGCTTCACTCTCCACGTGGCGCAGCCCACGAGGGATCGCGGGCACGTGCTCGATCGACGGACGACTCGACATGCGGGGTATGCGGTTCGCCAGCAGCGCCGCAAGCGCATCGAGGAGGCGTTCGGCGGGGGGAAGACGGTCGGCTTGCTGCGCACGCTGCGGCATCGCGGGCAGCCTCCGGTGGACGGGACCTTCGCCTTCACGGTGGCGGCCTACAGCTTGGTGCGCCTGCGCACTCGGATGCGAGCGGACGTGTGCCCCGCCTAACGCTCCGCTGCCGATTAGGCGCCGACCCCCGCGCGTGGTGGGGCAGCCGGCGGCGATACGCCCCCCCGCCGGCTCCGCTGGCTGCTTCCGAGCCTACCACGCATGACTAGGCTCACGAATCCGGCGAGTTTCAGCATCCTGCTAGACGCCGCAGTTCAGGACCTCTAGGTCACGGCGGACCTTCCGTCAGGTCTCGCTCGCGCGCCCGTCGGGGGTGCAGCGCAACGGGTACAGGGTAACTAGAAAGTATTCTAGTGAACCACTCGTACGGGCGTCTACGACGCCGGGAGCGGTTCCGTCAGGGATTCTGCCGTTGCGGACGAGACCAAGCCATGACACTGTCAGTGCATTCGGTATCGGGCGCGTCATTACGAGGGTCGGGGTGGGCATGCTACGGCGCAAACAGCGACACTCAGGTCCGGCAGGTGTTGCGGCAGAGCGGCTCGGTCAGATCGCATTCGTTCGATTGCTAAGCGTCGCTCTTCTGTGCAGTCTCTTTGGATGCAGCATTGACGCGCCGCCTGTTGCACCAGCAAGCGAACAGAGCATTCTCTCGATGTCCCCGGAAACAGATGCCGCGTGGACGCCTGAACTAGCCGACAGCTTCGCTCAGAGTCTCGCCGAGGCACTTCGTGAGCCGGTACGTCGTCAAGCGATTCTTCAAGCGCTGAAGCGGAGTCGCCTTCCCAAGCATCGCGTCTCGCTGCTCGAATACCTCGCGAGTCCGGCTGGAGAACTGCTCGCTGAGCAACTCGCGCGTCGCGTGAAGATGTCCGTGGAGGCTCTTCTCGCTGCCGACGGAATTCTCACGCGCATCGCGTTGTGGCTACCACGGGTGACCGATCGAACCAACTGGATCGGACAGTCCGATGTGGTTGTCGTCGGAAGCGCGCGGAGTGCGCCGGCACTTCTCATGATGACGCGACAGACACGTGGGTTCGGTGTCGGCGGGTATCCGACGCAGGTCGATCTGCGTGGCGGTCAATCCGCTCCTTACATTCTGGTCGCTCCTGTCCTTGGCAACAAGCGACTTGCAGTCGCGGACGTCTACGAACCATCGCCCGCCTCGATTGTCAGCGCGGTATCAACAGCGGAAACCGAACTCGCCGCCCTTGCCACTTGCGACCCGTTTAGCGAGCCCACGTGCTGCGAGTACTCGGATGAGTGCGAGGGTCCCCCTTCGGGAGGGGGGACACCGGGTGTCTTTCTTGGCGTTACCTTCAGCGGATGTGTGCCAGGAGGCACTCCCTCCGGCGACGACGATCGGGACGGAATCCTCGATTCGTGCGAGGAGACACTTGCTCTGACATTTCAACCGCTTCTTCGCTTTCACGCGCTCGAAGGTGCTTCGGGTAGAGAGCCATACTTTGCCGCTCGCCGATCGCCAACGAACGGGCGGATTCGTTTGTTGTACGCGCTTGGGTACTATCAGGACGCCGGATTCCCAGGATCGACGGATTGGGATCACTACGGAGACTCGGAGTTCTGTATTGTCGAAGTCGGCGTGGTACCGGGCACGACGGACAAGTGGCAGGTGTTTCAGGCAACCTTGTCCGCACATTGGAACTCCGTCAACGACCAAACCGCGACGTACGAGTGGTTCTCTCTCGAATACGCCTCATATGCCTATCCCGACTGGGGCGTCAAGCCTATCGTCTACGTTTCGTGGGGAAAGCACGCTAACTACAGATCCGACGCTGTGTGCGATGCTGGAGCTTTCTACCTGGACGACTGCAGTGCTGCGACGAGTGTCGTGCAGACCGGCTTACCCGCCAGCAGCAATCTCGGCAACAAGTCACCCACCGGTACTATCCAGCTGCGCAACTGTGTGTCATCGCGCTCTGTGCAACCCGGGACAGAGTGTTTTTGGAGTAACGTCCACTTTCGTGGATGGTGGGGTGCAGGAGGAAGCGCGGCAGGTGGATACCAGGCAATCCTGAGTCACTTCGGCTTCTGATCATGCGCGATTCGATTCCTCTCTCAGGTCTCGCGCGTGAAGTCCGCCGCCGACCAAGCGCAGCGCTGTTAGCGGGAGCTGGTCTCGTCGCGACTCTCACTGGCTGTACATCCTATCGCGCGCTCGAGCTCAGGCGAATGACGTCAGCACCCTCCTCTGGATGCATGCGTGTCGTTCGCGTCGATGGAGATCCGCAGCGACTCTGCCGAGCTGCGATACGAGGGGACTCGCTCGTGGGACGACTGGAGAGCAGCGACGGTCCCGTGATTGCGGTGGCGACTCACGATATCCGCGTACTCGAGGTGTCGCGCGTCGATGTTCCAGCAACGTTTAAGCGACTGGGACTCGTCGCACTTGTGATGGGAGGTACGTTGCTGCTGCTCATCTCGCTGCTTGGGATTACCGAACACACTTAGAGGCCACCTCGCAACTTGTCGGCGGCTCCATATCGGAGTCGGTCTCCGGCGCGCGGGTGACCCCACATGAGATGGCCTATGGTCGACGCGCGCTGCGTAAAACGGCCGAGGCCGGCGCGCCGACGCCCACCACGCCCTGCGGACACAGCGGCTCGGGCTGGCGCGGCAGGCTCAGCACCTCCTGCTGGCGGTGACATCGGGGCGACACGTTAGGCATCGCACACGGTCGCGTCCGGCACGCCGCCGCTAGTCTATCCAACCTCGACCGTTAGGCATGTCACGGGCGCGCCACGGGCCACACCGCTCTGTCATTGCGCCGTGCACGATATCATCTTCGAGTCCCCCCTTCGCGTGTGGCACGCCGCGACGGGATTGCAGCTCACGGTGGCACGACCCACCCGTGGGCCCAGGGCACGCCGGCAATTCGCGCGTGCCTCGCACCATCTGCAACGACGGACCGCTGGATGGATCCGCCAACCTGAGGAGGACACCGTGACCTTCGCACGTCCTGTATGCGGGCTGCGCGTCCGTGCCGCACTCGCAACGCTTGCCGGGTTCGCCTTCGCCACCCTCGCCGCCATCGCGTCCGCCTCCGACGCACAGGCGCAGACGACCACCGGCGCCATTCGCGGCTACGTGCGTGACTCTGCCGGCACCCCGATCGGCGACGCGCAGGTCATCGCCCGAAACGCGGCCATGGGCGCCGAACGCATCGCCACCACCAACAGCAACGGCTTCTACAACCTCGCCGGGCTCCGCCCAGCCCGCTACGACCTGCAGGTGCGCCGACTCGGCTACAGCGCGCAGACGCGCGCCGTCACCGTCGGCATTGGTGAGGTCCTCACGCTCGACCTCCAACTCGCGCAAACCGCCACGCAGATTGCCGGCGTCCGCATCCTGTCCACCGAGACAACCGAGACGGCGCGCTCCTCGGAGAGCGGGACCAACGTCTCGCGCCAGCAGATCGAGAACCTCCCCAACTTCGAGCGCAACTTCCTCGACATCGCCAAGCTCGTCCCGGGAATCACCGCCAGCACGGTGAACAACTCCGACAAGTTCCTCGCTGCCGGCGGGCAGCCCGCCGAGGCGGTGAACGTCTTTGTCGACGGCGCCACCTACAAGAACGACGTGCTGCGCGGCGGCGTCGTGGGGCAGGACGCCTCCAAGGGAAACCCGTTCCCGCAGGCGGCGGTGCAGGAGTTCCGCGTCATCACGCAGAACTACAAGGCCGAGTACCAGAAGGCGTCGAGCGCCATCATCACGGCCACGACGCGCTCGGGGACCAACACCTGGGAAGGGGAACTCTTCGGCTATGGGATCGGGAAGGCCTACGTGGCCCGCAACCCGATCGAGGTCCTCAACGGCTCGCCGCGCTCGCGCTACGAGCGGTTGCAGGCCGGCGGTTCGTTAGGCGGCCCGATCGCCAAGGACAAACTCTTCTTCTTCGGTACGTACGAGCTCAACTTCCGCGACGAGCCACAGTACGTCACGCTGGGCGGCAACGCCGCGCAGGCTCCTACTGGGCTCAACCCGGCGCAGTACACCGGCGCCTTCACCTCCCAGTTCCGCGAGCACCTGGGCTTCGGCAAGCTCACCTGGCTCAAGTCGTCGCGCAGCACGGTCGACGCCTCGCTCAATGTCCGCACCGAGAATGACTTCCGCGGCTTCGGCGGACAGACGAGCTATCAGTCGGCCGAGGACGTCGCCATCCGGACACTGACCGGTGTCGCCAACTGGCGGTATGCAGGTGAGAAGTGGCTCAACGAAGCGCAGGTGAACGTGCAGAACTTCGTCTGGAACCCGCGCCCCAGGAATCCGGGGCTCATCGGGCGCGACTACGCCGGGATCATTCGCATCGGCGGGCGCGAAGGGCGGCAGGAGTTCACCCAGGGACGCATCGCGCTGCGTAACGACGTGACGCGTTCCGGCGTGCAGCTGGGCGGTGACCACGTCTTCAAGGGAGGCGCCTCGATCGACTTCCTCGGTTACGAGGGGATCAAGGACTTCTTCTTCACCACGCCGTTGCTGCGCTATCGCGCAGAGGAGAACTACGTCCGACCGTTCCAGGCGCAGTTCGGCTTCGGAAACCCGAAGATCTCCGCCGACAACATCCAGATCGGTGGCTACTTGCAGGACGACTGGACCGTGACGCCGAAGTTCACGATCAACGCCGGCATTCGCTGGGACATCGAGACCAACGGGATCAACAACTCCTACGTCACCCCGAAGGCGCTCGCCGATTCGCTTCGCCTCTTGGCGCCGCAGATGACGGTGGGGCAGCCCACCGCCAGCGGGACGGTGGTGCGCCGTCCGATCAACGACCTGGGCGGGATCGAGAACTTCATCACGACGGGCCGCAGCGATCGTCCCATCAACCTCGGTGCCATCCAGCCGCGGCTCGGCTTCTCGTACGACCTCAAGGGTGACGGGCGCACCGTCGTCTTCGGTGGCGTGGGCATCTACTTCGATCGCAACTACTGGAACACGCTGTTCGACGAGCAATACCTGCGCCAATTCCGCCGGCTCACCATCAACTTCAAGGACAGTTGCGCCGTGGACGAGTTCAACTGCGCGGTGTGGGACAGCCGCTTTGAAGACCCGGCGCAGTTGCGCACGTTGGGCTTCGCCACCGCTCCTGAGGTCTTCCTCGTCAAGAACAACCTCGAGGCGCCGCGCACCAACCAGTTCAGCGCCGGCGTGCGCCAGGCCATCGGCGGCTACCAGCTCACCGTGTCGTACAACGGCATTCGCGGCTACAACGGGATGAACTTCATCCGTGTGTCGCCGTGGGGCGGCTTTGCCCCGAACTACAGCACCATCTTCGCCACCGACGACCGGGTGAAGACGTGGTACGACGCCTTCCAGCTGCAAGCGTCCAAGCCGCTGGCGGGATCGCGCTGGGGCGGTTCGCTCGCCTACACGCTGGCAAAGATGGAGGAGCAGGGGCAGAGCACCGACCTGTTCTGGGGCTTTGATGACCGGTACACCACTGTTGCCGATCGCCCGAGGCGCGTGACGCCGGGGGACCAGCGGCACCAACTGGTCGCCAACGCCATCGTGCGTCTCCCGGCCGACTTCATGTTGAGCGGCGTGGTGAACCTGGGGACGGGGATCGCCTCCAGCGCCACCGACGCCAGCGCCGGGTGGGGGCAGTTCACCGAGAAGACGTACGTGTACCAGCCGCCGACGCGCGCCTTCCTCGGCGTGGGGCATGTCTTCAACAACCAGAACCTCGACATTCGCCTCGAGAAGGGATTCTTCGTGCGCGGCGGGCAGCGCGTGTCCATCTCGGCCGACCTGTACAACTCGCTCAACTCGCGCAACTTCGGCTGCTACGATGCCACCATCTTCCCGACGAGCGGGAACGCGAACCTGAAATACAACAAGCCCAACTGCGCCGCCCTTGGCCGACGGCTGCAAGTGGGGCTGCGCTATGGCCTGGTTCCGCAGGTCAATCGTTAGGCCGAGTGCGGCGCCGGCGCTGGCCCTCGCGCTGGCGCTGGTAGCCGCCAGATGCACCGTCACGTCGGCGGCGGCCCCGGTGCGGCCGTTCACGCTGTCGGCCGCCGACGCTGCGCTGCTCGACACCGTGCAGCGGCGCACCTTCGACTTCTTCTGGGAACGGAGCGATACGCGCACCGGGCTCACCCCCGACCGGTGGCCCACGCCCTCGTTCGCCTCCATTGCCGCCGTGGGATTCGCGCTCACCGCCTATCCGGTCGGTGTGGAGCGAGGCTGGATCACGCGCGCCGAGGCCGCACAGCGCACGCTGGTCACGCTGCAGTGGTTCTGGAGAGCGCCACAGGGAACCGACGCGCGCGGGATGACCGGGCATCGCGGCTTCTTCTACCATTTCCTCGATATGCAGGACGGCGCGCGCTTCGCCACCGTCGAGTTGTCGACGATCGACACCGCGCTGCTGCTGGGCGGCGTCCTGTTCTGCCAGTCGTACTATGACCGTGACGTGCCGCTCGAGGCGTCGATCCGCGCGTATGCGGACTCGCTGTACCGGCGCGTGGAGTGGACATGGATCCAACCACGCGCGCCGCTCGTGAACCACCGCTGGCGCCCCGAGGACGGTTTCTCGGAGAGCGACTGGACGGGGTACGACGAGTCGATGCTGCTTTACGTGCTGGCGTTAGGCTCGCCGACGTACCCGATCGATGCGGCGGCGTGGGCGGCGTATACCCGCACCTATCGCTGGGCCACCTTTCACGGCCAGTCGCACATCAACTTCGAGCCGCTGTTCGGGCACCAGTACTCGCACCTGTGGATCGACTTTCGCGGGATCCAGGACGCGTACATGCGCGCGCGCGGGATCGACTACTTCGAGAACTCCAGGCGCGCCGTGCTGTCGCAGCGCGCGTACGCGATCGCCAACCCGTCGCGCTTCAGGGATTACGGCGCCAACGTCTGGGGACTCACCGCCTCCGACGGCCCGTTGGACTCGACGCTCATCATTGACGGGCAACGCATCGAGTTCCACACCTACTGGGCGCGCGGCGCCGCGGCCACGGCGGTTCGCGACGACGGGACGCTGGCCCCCACCGCCGCAGCCGGCTCGTTCCCCTTCGCCCCGGAAGTCGTGATGCCGGCCATTCGCGCCATGCGCGAGCGCTACGGCGACAGCCTCTTCCAGCGATATGGATTCCTCGACGCCTTCAACCCCTCGTTGCAACTGTCGGTACCGCTCCGCCACGGACGCATCGTTCCGGGGGTGGGCTGGATCGATGGCGACTACCTTGGCATCGACCAGGGACCCATTGTCGCGATGATCGAGAACTATCGGAGCGAGCTGGTGTGGCGCACCATGCGGCGCAATGCGTACATCGTGCGCGGGTTGCGGCGCTCCGGATTCACTGGCGGGTGGCTGGCGCAGGCGTCGCTACCATAGAGATGGACAGGCAGGCGTCGCGCAGGTGGCGACGCACGCCTCCACTCCCGCTACTTCACCGTGACCACGACGCTGGCCGTGGCCGGTGAGAACTGACCCGGCGACGCCGCCGCAACGGTGACGGTCGCGGTCCCCGGGGCGACACCGGTCACCACGCCGCTGGGCGAGACGGTGAGCGCCGCGCCGCTCACCGACCAGGTGATGGTGCGTCCAACGGGGGACAGCGGGACGCCGGGCGTGGGGCCGAAGAGGGAAGCCAGCAGCTGCAACGACGCGCCGGCGGCGACTGTGGGGGTCACCGGGGCGATCGTGATGTCGGTGACGGGGACGGGGATCACGGTGACGGAGGCGCTCCCCTGCGTCCCGCCGATGATGGCGGTGATGGTCGCGGTCCCCTGGGCCAGCGCGGTGACGCGCCCGCCGCTGTCGACCGAGACGAGGGCAGGAGCACTCGACTGCCACGTGGCGGTGCGGCGCGGGATCGCGGCGCCGCCGCCGTCATATGGCGTGGCCGCCAGTTGCAAAGCGATCCCCTCTTGCAGCTGGGCGCTGGGCGGAGTCACGCTCACCAGGGCGACGGGGACGTCGCGCACGGTGAGCGTTGCCGTCCCGGTCTTGCCGTTGGTGGTGGCCGACACGTCGACCACCCCCGGGGCGATCCCCATCACCCGGCCGAGGGAGTCGACGGTGGCGATGGCCGGGTTGGCCGAGCGCCAGGTGATGGTGCGCCCCGCCATGGTGAGCGGCCGATTGAGTGAATCCGCCAGTTGCAACGCGAGGCTGAGCCCCTGCCCGGCGAGGAGCGTCGCGGTGGCGGGGAGCACGGTGATGGTGGCAACGTTGATCGGCGTCACGGTCACGACCGACGTCCCCTGCTGCCCGTCGCACGTCGCGGTGAAGGTCACCATCCCGGGCGCCACGGTCTGGACACGCCCGGTGGCCGACACGGTGGCGACATTGGGATTGCTCGACGTCCACGTGGCCACCTTCCCGGCAATGGCCCGGCCGCGAATGTCGGTGATGCTCACGGTCAGCTGCAACGCCTTGGTGACCTCCAGCGTCCGCGTGGCGGGCGACACGGTCACCTTGGCCACCGTCACGGGGACGACGGTGATGGGAACGCTGGCGCGCGCCCCCTCGCTCGAGGCCACGATGACCGACGAGCCGACGGCGACGGCGGTGACGTTTCCGGTGCTGTCGATGCTGGCGATGGCCGGCGCTCCGGCAATCCACGTCACCGGGCGTCCCGTGAGCACCACCCCCTTGGCGTCGAGGGTCTGCGCCGTCAGGCGCAACTTCTCACCGGGAAGCATCGTGGCACTGGCCGGCGTCACGCGCACGGTGGCAACGGGGACAACGGCCACGGTAATGGCCGACGTCCCGCTCTTGCCGCCGCTGGTGGCGGTGATGGTCGCCGTCCCGGTGGCGACGGCGGTCACCACCCCCGTACTCGCGTTCACCGTCGCCACGGTCGTCCGGTTCGAGGCCCACGCCACGGTGCGCCCGTTGAGCACAGCGCCGGTGGAATCGGCGACGCGCGCCGTGAGCGTCAGCGTCTGCGCCACGTTCAGCGTCGCCGTCGATGGACTCACCGTGACCGAAGCCACCGGGACAGGGTTGACGGTGACGGTCGACGTCGCCGTCTTCCCCTCGCTGGAGGCAGTGATGATCGCGGTTCCCGGCGCAACCGCCAGCACGACGCCGCTCGACGAAACGCTGGCCACACCGTTCGCGCTCGACGCCCAGGTCACCGTGCGCCCGGTGAGCGCACGCCCCGCCGAGTCGCGCGGCGAGGCCGCGAGCGTGAGCGTGGCGCCGTCGAGGATGGTCGCCGTCGGCGGCGTGACGGTCACCGACGCCACGGGAACCGCTTGCACCTGCACCACGGCGGTCCCGCTCACCCCCCCTGCCCTGGCCGTGATGGTCACGCTCCCCGGCGTCACACCGGTCACGACCCCCGAACCGCTGACGGTCGCAACGCCGGCCGCCGAGGTGGACCAGGCGACAGTGGGACCGATCAGCGTGGCGCCGGTGGAGTCGAGGAGCTGCGCGGTGAGAGTGGCCGTCGCCCCCACGCGAATAGTCGACGTGGCCGGCGTGAGGCGCACCAGGGCCACGGCGCGCGACGCAACGGTGACCGGGACGATGACGGACTTTCCCCCGGCGCTGGCCGCGACCTGCGCCGTCCCCGCCGACACGCCGGTCACCACACCCCCCTGCGTGACGGTGACGACGCTGGCGTCGGAGACCGACCAGAAGATCGGTCGCGACATCGGGTTCCCCACGGCGTCGAAGGCGCGCGCGGTGACCCCCTTGGACTCATCGACGAGAACGGTGAGCTGCGTCGGCGTCGCGGTGACGCGCGCGACGCCAGAGTCGCTCCCCGTGGACGAATCGCCACACGCGCCCACCGCCGTCACCACGCCCGCCGCCAGGGCGAGGAGTACGCCCCGCGTACGCCCAGCGAATCGGGAGCCGCAACGGGCTCGCCAACCGGGCGGGGAAGAACGACGGAGAGGCGTGGTCCAGCGCGTCATGCGGGGTGCAACTCGAGGTGCTTTGAAGTGGTTTCAGAACCGGTATCCGCATGCCCGGCGCACGGCGCCCGCAACGTCGCGGCGACTGGTTCTCAAACCACCTGTTGGACTGCGCAGAATGCCCGCGCCGAGCGTCGGAGACAAGGGGCGGACAAACTTGCCGCTACCGTCAGCTGCGCGCGGTGTGACAGCGCACGTCGTGGGCCATTGAAGCGCTGAGGCGCGGCTTGACGCGCTGAGGCGCGGCTTGACGCGCTCAGGCGCGGCTTGACGCGCTCAGGCGCGGATTGATTTGCTGAGGCGCCGCGGGGTGCGAGACGTCGGGCGACTGTGTCCTGCCTCAGTTGAAATGTGACTCCCAACCGCTCACTCTATGCAGTGAGCTCGGAGGAGTCCATGAGTCGACCGAATGGCAAGAAGAAAGCTCGGCGACAGTTCACGCCGGATGAGAAGGCCAC